>CAIUEN010000139.1 GCA_903898185.1 uncultured Verrucomicrobiales bacterium | reverse complement strand
TCCATCGGGATGGACCTTGGACGGTGGATTGACGCTGGAAAACTGAAGATCCATGCATCCTTCAACGCTCGCCGGAATTGACCCACCCCTGCTCACCAAAAGTGACCCACCCGGGAACCTGCTCTCAGAATTGACCCCTCCGTGCTTACTCGTCCATTTTGACAACAGAATGAAAGCTCCCACTGCCAATTTCTGATTTTTCATTCGTTTTTGGACCCAACCCTGCCTGACCGCCCCTGATCTCTGGACGGATTTCTCGCGTTCCCCTTGAACAGAGTCTTCGTTCAGGGAGGGTCCATGGAAAGCCAACGTCGTTGTCTTGCCTGCGGCCAGTCGTTCACTCCTCATCCTTGCGTTCCACGGCAAAAGTATTGTTCTGCCGTAGAATGCCAGAAGACCCGGCGGCGGCGTACGCAGAAGCGCAAGATGGCCGAGGATTCCGACTACCGCGACAACCAAAAACGTGCCCAAAAACAATGGCGCGATTCCAACCCAGGTTACTGGCGCAGCTACAGAGCCGCCAATCCTGAGTACGCGCAGCGAAACCGCGAGAGGCAACGTGAGCGGGATGCCTGTCGTCGCCAGCAGTCCGAGGCGATTGCAAAGATGTACGAGCAACCCAGGAAAAACCTCCCGATTTCAGGGAGGTATCGGCTGATACCACTGGGCGGTGAGGACGTTGCAAAGATGTACGAGCAAATTGTGGAAATCGTAGCCATTAAAGCAGGTTGCGGGTGATTTTCAGGTGATTGCAAAGAGTGGACTAGCTGGCCGACGTTTTCCGTGGCCAGTATGCGGAGGCCATGAACAATAACCAAGAGATCGAGATTGCCCACCTGGACCTCCGTTACGAGCATCTTCGGCTGGCCGGACGCTCGGGCCTGAACGCCCTAGCGTACTCCATCGAGCGATTTGGCCAGAAAGCGCCGGTGCTTGTGCTGTGCGACAAGGGCGGCACACCCGTGCTCATTGATGGGTATCAGCGGGTCAAGGCTTTAAGGCATTTGGGACGCGACACGGTCATGGCCGAGGTTCGAGAAGGAGAAGAGGCAGACTCCATAGCCCTTCTGCTGTCCAAATCACAGGAGCGGCCCCGGTGCGCGGTGGAGCAGGCTTTCCTGGTCAAGGATCTGCTGGGGCGATTTGGTTGGTCGAGCAAACAGGTTGCGCAACATCTCGGGCGTGACTCGGGTTGGGTCAGCCATCGTCTGGCGCTGGTGAATGATTTGCCTGACGACGTCCTTGAGTCTGTCCGGCAAGGCCATGTCACTGCCTGGGCGGCAAGTCGGGTGCTTGTCCCGTTGGCGCGCGCCAACCCCGAACATGCGAGCCGCCTGGTCAAGGTTTTGAGAGACGAGAAGCTCGGGACCAGGGCGCTCACCCGCTTCCTGAAGCACTATGAGCAGGCCAATCCCACCGTGCGTGAACGCATGGTCAATGAGCCGATGTTGTTCGCCAAGGTGAGCGATGACGCCACAACGCCGGCCACCCTGCGGCGTGGTCCCCAAGGCGTTTGGCTCAATGACCTGCGAGTCGTTTCCAGCATGTTGCGACGTTTGCGACGGGACGCGAACAAGGTGTTCTACCCGGGCCAATCCAAAGAGGAACGCGTTGACATGCAACAAGCGCTGGCAAAAGCACAGTCCCAGTTCTCGGAACTGCAAGCTGAAATTGCGGAGGTGATACAAGTCTATGATTACGGAAGAGATGCGGCAAACGATACTGACGCTCAGGGACAAGGGGTCGAAGACACGGGAGATATGCAAGATGCTCGACCTCTCCCGCAATACCGTGCGCAATGTTTTACGTGGCAAGACGCCAGGGCTGGTGTGCCGCGAGAACATCGCCCTGGAGCACCTGCCTTTGATCAGGGATCTCCATGGCCGTTGCCGGGGGAATCTCGTGCGAGTCCGTGATCTTCTCTGGGACCGGGGCATCGAGATCGGTTACAGTACTCTCACCCGTGTGGCGCGCGAGCAAGGCCTGGGATTGTCAGCACAGAAACGGGCTGGAAGTTATGACTTCGCGCCCGGCCAGGAGATGCAATTCGACACCTCGCCGCATCGGGTTACGTTGGGCGAACGCACGGGCGTCTGTCATTGTGCAGCCTTGGTGCTGGCGTATAGCCGCCGCCTTTACTGCCGATATTTTTTCACCTTCTCGCGATTCGAGGCCAAGGCGTTCCTGACCGAAGCGCTGGTGTTCATGGATGGCGCTTGCAGTCGCTGTGTCATCGACAACACCAGTGTGGTCGTCGCCCACGGCAGTGGCCGCGAAGCTGAGATGGCCCCCGAGATGGAAGCCTTCGCCCGCCATTACGGCGTTACATTCTTGGCTCACCGTGTCCGTCACCCTGATCGCAAGGCCAGGGTGGAACGCCCCTTCGCTTATATTGAAGGTAACTTTCTTGCCGGCCGAACCTTCCTTGACCTGCCAGACCTCAATGCCCAGGCGTTGCTCTGGTGTCGAGAGGTCTCAAACAAAAAGCTCAAGCGCAGTCTGGGCATGAGTCCTGAACAAGCCTATATCCTGGAGAAGCCCTTTCTGCGGCCACTGCCACCGTACATCCCGCCCGTTTACGAGAGCTTGGATCGCATCGTTGACACGGAAGGTTTCGTATCTTTGGATACCAATCGCTATTCCGTCCCGGACAAACTCATCGGCAAGACGGTCGAGGTGCAGAAGCACCTGGAACGGGTCAGGGTGTACGCCGGACAAAAGCTTGTGG
>CAIUEN010000138.1 GCA_903898185.1 uncultured Verrucomicrobiales bacterium | reverse complement strand
TCAACACCCTAGGCTCACCCTGGGGGTGAACCAGAACAATGCTCAAATCGGACGTCATTCCCCTATGAAAATGGAGATTTTATCACTTTACCATTCTTTTCAACTGCCGAATTTAGGTTTAACCAGCGCCACCCGATCCGCCAGGAAAAGAGCGCGTTTGACCCAATTGCAGCGCCGAAGCAGTTCACTCAACGCCACCACGGTTCTTGTTTTCCCCGCTCCCGTGGCCATCACCACCAATTCCTTGCGTTGCTTGGCTTCAAAGTTCCCGGTGACAGCTCGAATCGATTCCTCCTGATAATACCGATCCACGATGAGCTTGTTGATCACGGCAGTTGCAATGCTCTTTCGATCCTTTCGGCGTTGAATCCTCAGTTCCAGCTCGTCCTTGGTGAAAAACCCTGAGACTTGGCGTGGAGGATACATTTCATCATCCCATAGCCAGGTCGTGTAGCCATTGGTATAAAAGATGAGGGGGCGAAGACCGAACATCTTTTCCAGGCAATCCGCATAGAGCTTGGCTTGTTGCTGGCCAATTCGAGGGTCTTTCTTGGTTCTCTTGGCTTCAACCACCGCCAGAGGCAATCCGTTATCGCCCCACAGCACATAATCAGCAAAACCATCACCCTTATCAGTGGGCATCCCTTTTACAGGATATTCTCGATCCTCATTTCGATCCAGCTTCCATCCAGCCTCGCGCAGCAACAAATCAATGAAATAGTCGCGGGTCTGGGCTTCGGAATAATCATGGGTATCTGGGACCTTTTGATTTCGCTGCTTGGCCTCCACGATCTCGCGTTTTAGCTGTGAGATATGGGCATCGGTCTCGGCCAGAGCCTTTGCTTGAGCCGCCACCTTCTCGTCACGCTCTTTGAGGTCCGCTTCAAGCTTCTGTAGCTGGGGCAGGCTCTGATGCGACTCAACAGGTTTGGCTGGCTTGAGCAGGTTGGGATCAAACGTCAGCCCCTCCAACTGTGCCGTCGTCCCAAGAGAATACGTCCGCGCCAGCCAATACGTGAAATGAAACAGCTCCCTCGTGACCTGGATGGCGTCAAACTGCCTGATCGGTTTCTTGCTGTGCGCTGCCTGGTTGCCCAGGTCTTTGATGAACCTGGTCTTTGGGAACAACTCAGGGAGAAGCTGATCTCGAAAACTCGGCTCGTGGAGCATAGCGCTGAGGTTTCGCTCATAGGGGGGCTTGAAACTTGAATCGTGATCGTAAAGCCACTCCACCGCCAATTCCAGCGATCTACGCGCATAAAAACAAGAAGTGCGGGGATCAGCGTGCGCCAGCGATTCGGCCTTGGTTGCCGCCTCGCCTATCTCCTGCCATTCAGTGCTGAGGAATCGAAAGTTGGACATGGGCCAGTCCCTTCAGACCGCAACTTTTCTCTAATGGACGGAGTGCTTTTACAGGGTTTTCCCTGCTGAAATAATGAAATTCCTCAGTCCAAAATCCCTGAGTTCCTGCGCCAATCGTCTTGACCTTGCCTTCGTCCGACATATAATGGACACGAAACTCAAAATCAACAGGGCGGATATCGAGCGCAACGGGACGTTCCAAAGCGCCTTTTATGGCGTAGTGCATGTTTTTATCAGCCACAAGCAATACGAGATCCTTCATGCTCATGTTAGCTGAGAATTCCAGACGCAAAAAGCACCCCTAGATCCGGCTCCCCTTTTTTCCAGTCGCGCAGCGCGGGGTGTTTGTCTCCTGCAACAATATCCGTGGCTCCTGAAGCATCCTTGGCAAAGCAAAGGACATCTTTGGGTTCCAGCATGTTGAGCGCAATCGGGCTGTGCGTTGCTTGGTATCATGCATCTCCTTTTTGACAGAATCTGGAATATCCGCCTCGACCGCGAGTTGAAAGGAACGACCGACCCCCATCCAGACAAGTTTCTCGAAATTGGCGCTGCGATTACGCACCGTTTCCAAAACATCTCCTCGATTGCGAACCAAATCCCCCAGGAAGCCAATCACATCCAGAAATGTTGTTTTCCCGTTGGCGTTAGGCCCCACTAAGGCGCGGAACGGTCCGAGAGCCTGATCGACTGATTTCAAGCACCGAAAAGAGCGAGTTTGAATTCGAGTAAACATGATCAGTTGCGTTCTAATAAACCTCGCGTGGTTTCAACGAAGTGGGTGGCTCCTCCTGGAGGTGTAGTTCCTCCAACCATACCAAGTCAACCGCCTCCTTTTCAAACGCCATGGATAAGGCTACCTGACGCGGCACCCGCTGCCAGCGAATCTGCTGCTGCGCTTGGGCATTGAGCTTTTGCCACGTTTGTATGGTCTCGTTCCATTTCATTCTTGGAAAATGTATCAGATGCCTGCCGACCAGAAAAGGAGCAATTTTGGAGGGTGCAGCGTGGCATGAGATCAGTCCCACACGTAGCGTTCATCAAAGGCCACCTGATACCGCTCAAGCAATCGCCGGTATTCATCTTGAAATGAAAGCGTGTGGTGATGCTGCGCCTGGTTGCTAATATACGTGACGACCGCATCCGCGCCTGATTGGCTCACGGAGAATGCACCGTATCCTGATTGCCAATGAAAGTCGGCGAATTGATCTCCCTTGGACTTGATCCATTTGGATGAGCTGGTTTTCACTGTCTCTACAATTTCAGCGACGGATCGGGTGCGGGAAAGGCCGAAGAACAAGTGCGCATGGTCCTCGATGCCGCCAACCTGCAACGATGGACAATCGATGTTGTCCAGGATTCCCGCCAAATAGGGATGCAATTCGGTTCGGATGGCAGGCGTCAGGACGCGTTGGTGGTTCTTTGTGCTGAATACAAGGTGAATCAGAATGCGTGATAGAGATTGAGGCATGGTGTTGGATTGTTGGGTGGTGGTTTGTATGGTGATAATGTTGACACGATATGATTTGATTATGGTGTGGCGACACTACAGGCCGCAAACGAATAATGGCGCGCAAGTCCCAGGGCGATGCCCTGGGCTGAGGGATAACCGGCCCGTTGGGCCTGCGGATTCGAACCAACGGCATTGCGATGTTTCCAAATGTTTCCAGCGCCAACGTGCGTTACGAAGTTTTGGATGCCAACGGCATCAGGATGTTTTGGATACCAACGGCATTGCGATGTCCCCAG
>CAIUEN010000137.1 GCA_903898185.1 uncultured Verrucomicrobiales bacterium | reverse complement strand
CCGACAAGCCGGGATGGATTTTGCGCAGCGGCTGGCATTGCGCCAAGCCAAGAGCGCGCCCTTGATGGCCGAACTGAAGACCCGGCTGGTGGAAATCCGCAGCCAGTTGGCTCCAAGCGAGCGTCTGGCCAAGGCGTGCGACTATGCGCTTGGGCAATGGCCCGCCAACCGGGTGGCCGAACTGATACCCGCAGCGTGGAAAGCTACTAAAAACTCCTGACATCCCCAGAAGTCTGCCACAAGAGATCACGCCTTCCCAGACGGGTTAGCAAGACGGATACGTTCAAAGTACAACCCACCCAAGCAAACGCCTTACAAAAACAACTTCTTGATCACTTCCATAATTCCCTTTCCGCTCTCGGCAAATGCAATCGCCACTCCCATGAGCGATCCCCCGGCGATCATGCCTGAGGCAACGGGGAATGTGAATTCCTTGGACTTTGCGGGCGAAGCCTTTTCAAATACCCAACCCAAAAGCGCCCCTATGAAAAAGAGGAAGCTGTAATACCACTGGAATGTCCACGCCAGTCCCAAACCCGCAGCCGATGGGATGACGTTGTTCCATTTAGGGAAAAGCTTCGAAAGCAGCGGCAGGATAATCCCGACCAAGCCGCCAATCAGCATCGACCAAACCTTCACTGGCGCGAGCGCGTCCAAGCCTTTGCTCAATGCCTCAGCCACCGCTCGCCACGTTTGCGCGGCAGGCGCCGGGAACTGCTCTGTGCCCAGCTTCGAGCCATCGGGAACCAGAAGAGTGAAGCAGGTCACCGAAACCAATGTTCCCACAAAAATACCTGAAAACTGCGCGATGAATTGCTTGCGCGGATGAGCGCCCAAGAGATAGCCGCTTTTGAGGTCGGTTAGGAGATCAGCCGAGGCTGTCGCCGACCCAGCCGTGATATTGGCAGCCATCAGGTTTACATCGACGTTGCCGGGATTAACAGCGCCGAACATGATCTGGGTCACCTTGCCCATGGGGCCAACCGGCGTGGTGTCGGTCTCGCCAGTCACACGGCATGCCACCATGGCCAGGAAAAAGGACATGAACACCGCAAGCGCGCTCTGCCACCAAGGCATGCCAAAACTGGCGTGGGCCAGAAAAGCCAGGCCGATCAATGAGAAAATCTGGCCGTAGATAAACCACGAGGTGGGCGTCTCGATCTTGTCCATCTCCGATTCAACAGTCCCCTTCGAGAAAAGGCTGGTGACACTTTTGAACGCCCGCCCAATCGTGCGCCATTGAAAGGCGAAACTCAATAACCCGGAGCTCACCATGCAGGCCACTCCCCCCCAGAGAGTCCATTGGACAATATCGCGATATCGCGTGCCGGCAATCAATCCATGACTCTGGAGGATGGGGACAAACACTGCCCAGCACAACGTGCCGCCCAGCATCATGCTGATCCCCGCCCGCATGCCGCTCAATGTCCCAGCGGCCAGGAAAATGGGATCGACACTGAACATCACAGTGCGGGTAATCCATGCTTTGCCCAGCGCCCATTCGTTGAGCCTCTCCATCAATGCGCTCAGCGAATACGGTTCCAACTTGATTTTCAGCAGGCTCCACTTGTCCAACAAGCCGAATCCATCCGTCCAAAACGATATGAATGCGGAGGCAATTCCAGACCACGCCAGCGCCAGCGCCGCGCGCATGCCTGTGTCGCTGTGCGAATGCAGCGCGCGCAAGGTTTCGGCGGTGGCGGTGCCGCTTGGAAATCGGAGTTGTTCGACGTTCACCATCTGACGCTTCATTGGAATGGCCATGGTCACCCCAAGAATCGCCAGCAGGAAGACCCACGCCAGCGTCAGTTTGAATGGCAGAGGGGTTCCGTGAATCATTGCGTAGGCCGAAAACGCCGAAACCAGAGTTCCACCCGCCGACACCCCAGCCGAGGTCGCTGCGGACTGCATGCAGTTGTTTTCGAGAATCGACATCGGCGTTTTGGCGATGCCCAGTCGGCAAAGAGTCGTCCAAATGCCGTAGGAAAGAATGCAAGCCGTGATCGAAACGCCCAATCCCCATCCCGCCTTCAGCCCGACATAAATGTTGGTTAGAGAAAGGATTCCGCCCAGCGCCGACCCCATCAAAATAGCGCGCCAAGTCAATTGCCGCATATTGGGATCACGCGCCAAATAGACCTTTTCGTACCACTGGCGCTCGATTTCTTCCGGGGTTCCCGTGAATGGCTCAATCGGGAGATCAATCTCCATAATGTCATCAGTTTAACAGACTATCAGCTCGAAGCGAGTTGAAAACCGCGATCACGCAGAAATTCCACTGGATGATTGCCACCTCCGCGCTCTCCGCGCCTCCGCGTGAGTAAGCCTGAATTTCCAATAATGAAGTAGGGAAGCCGTCAAACTTGGAATAGGCAATTGAAACCGCAGAACACACGGAAGGGCAGAGGATGAAATTCAGTTCTTGGGCTTGATGGCGCGCAGAAGTCTGACGGCATAGAAATCTTTTTCGCGTCCGGCAGCTTCTTTGGAAGCTATCAGAGCGTCAAGGCTCAAGATTGGAAATTCGCCGCAGGACATTTTGCAGGGGATGGAAAGTTGAAGAACTTGTTCGAAATTTCCCAAGCCAGTCACCTCGCTCAGACAATCAAGAACCCCAAAATCGGTGCTCAGATAAATGTTCTTCAATCTATCACAAAGCTCGTCGGTCAATTCAAAAGGCAATTTGTTTGCCGTGAGCCGGTAGCGTGGGTGCAAATCTTTCACGGCAGCTTCAATTCGTCGCAAGTTTTCACGGCTGAATTGGCAGCAGATGTCCAAGTCGAAGGTCATCACCGACACGCCATGCAGCACACTGCACACACCGCCAATGACGACAAACTGGACTTGTTGGTAATGAAGACGCTGCAGAAGCGCTTTGTCATTTTGTGGCATTCGGCGTTTCCTTGAGTTCGAGAATCATATCCAAGACGCGTTGATGTGCATCGAGCCGCTCTTCAGGAGTTTTTTTCAATGCTTCTTCGACCAGCGACATATCAAACCCGTATTCGCACGCCGCCTGCCAAGCCGGAGTGGCATCCGGTGGGCAAACATAGCCGCGATTTAATTCTTCAATAAGCGCGTCGCCCTTCACGGCGGCGGACGGCATGATGCTAATTTCACGACATAGGCTATCGGCTTCCTTCATCAAACCCTTGTCCAGACGAATTCGGATTTGCTCCTTCATACCTCAATTTTGCCACAAAGCAGGGCGAAGGCAACCACCGGTTGAATTGCTGACAGAATATTGGGCATTCAGCAATTTTCATTATTGGCGGGCAAGCAAGCATACACAATAACTTGTGCTCAGTCTTACTTCCTTTGCCCGCGCAACCAAGTGGCCACATCATCGTGATCCATGATGTCGTAAGCGACGAGGCTTTTCCCTTCGTGAATGAATACCACGCGCCATTGCAAATGTGCCCGTGCTTCGTAAGAACGGCGGGCGAGCTTGCGCAAACCAAGTCCGCCGTGTTTGTGCGGCTCGCTGAAAGCGACCGCCACAGCGGCAATGGTCTTGCCGACTTTTTCGCGGACGTCGGGCGGCAGTTTCTCCGCCGTTTTCTTAATGCGTGCCGAAAGGACGACGGCAATCATAATTTGCCCGTGAACACCGTCAACTTGCCTGCCTTGCGGTCGGCGGCAATTTCCGCCAGCGCGTTATCCTCTACAGCCGTGGCTTGCGCCAGCGTCACGCCGTATTCGTCCAGCGCAGGAAAATCCGTCGGGCGAAAGGGCAGGCCGCGCAGTTTGACCATTTGCGCAAAAAACATGGACACTGCGGTGGCTGGCGTGATGCCAATTTCACGACATACGCTGGTTGCTTCCTTGATTAGCCCCTTGTCCAGGCGAATTCTGATTTGCTCATTCATGCCTCAAATGTGCCACAATTCTAGGTTGACGCAAGAGGACAGCGCGCAGCGCTTAGGGAGTTGGAACTTTAAATGACAATCAAGGCATTTTTTGGAGAGGCATTTTTCAATATCCTTACGATTCTGGCCAAGTGAAATGATCAGCTACGGCATCAGCCGACAGAATTTGGATCGACGATGGAATTTACGGACAATTTTGGCTATTTAATTTTTTTGCGAAAAAGGTTGACGAAAAGTTCAAGAAATTACAAAACTCTGCCAGTCATATGCAAATAATCCATCTCGAGGTCGTCGATTACGCCATCTTGGCCATTTACGTTGTCTTTGTCATCGGCATAGGTTTCGCCCTAAAGAGCCGCATGAAAAGTTCGTCGGACTTTTTGACGTCCGGACGATCCATCCCCGCGTGGGTTACCGGATTGGCCTTCATGTCGGCCAACTTGGGAGCCCTTGAGCTGGTCGGCATGGCCGCCAGCGGCGCTAAGTACGGCATTGCCACCAGTCACTTTTATTGGGTGGGCGCCATTCCTGCGATGATATTTCTGGCTGTGTTCATGATGCCGTTTTACTACGGCTCCAAGGCCCGCTCGGTGCCCGAGTATCTCAAGATGCGCTTCGACGAGCGTACCCGTTGCTTGAACTCAATTTCGTTTGCCGTGATGACCGTGTTCGCCTCGGGCATCTCGATGAACGCGCTGGCCAAGTTGCTGCACCAGTTGTTGGGCTGGAACTACGACCTGAGCTTGATTATTTGCTCGGCAGTGGTGCTTCTGTATGTGCTCAAGGGCGGTTTGACCTCTGCAATTTACACTGAAGTGCTTCAATTTTTCATGATTGTGCTGGGTTTTGCCCCCGTGGTTTACCTGGGGCTCAAAGACATGGGCGGCTGGGATATGTTGAAGACTCAGTTGACCAAGGTGGCTGCGGATCCTACAGCCATCGGATTGGCGGATGGCAAGTTCGGCCCCGATGCCTGGAGCAGCGCGTGGAAACCATTGCTGGCCGGTCCGGCGGCCAACCCGATGGGAGTTGATCTTTTTGCGATGGTGTTTGGATTAGGCTTCGTTCTTTCGTTTGGCTACTGGTGTACGAACTTCCTGGTGGTGCAGCGTGCGATGGCAGCCAAGAACATGACTGCCGCGCGCCGAACTCCGCTGATCGCCGCATTGCCTAAGATGGTTCTTCCCATTCTCGTGATTCTGCCCGGCATGATCGCCGCCGGATTGGCCGTGACCGCAAAAGACGGCTACCGTCTCCCACCGAAAATTGTTGCCGAGAGCGCCTACGTCACAGCCGTTCCTGCTGTAAAGGCCGCGCAGAAACTCGATGAGAAGGCTGCTTTCGAGAGTATTGCGAAAGAAATTGGCATGAAACTCGATGTCAAAAAAGTTGCGGCACTGGTCAAGGATTCCAGCGACCTGAAGGACTCTGTGATCAAAGATCGGCTTCAGGATGCAGTGGCAGAAAACGATTACGATGGCGTAATTTTATCGCTGGTGAAGAAGTATTGTCCGCCTGGTTTGCTGGGCTTGGCGCTGACCGGCTTGCTGGCGTCGTTCATGTCCGGCATGGCTGGCAATGTGACCGCCTTCAACACGGTCTGGACCTATGACCTTTACCAAGCCTACATCGCTCCCAATCGCAGTGACGATCACTATATGTGGATGGGCCGCTCTGTGACAGTCGTGGGTATTGTCTTAAGTATCGCGTGCGCGTATTTTGTCAGTCGCTGGTCCAACGCGATGGATATTATCCAATTGGTGTTCGGCTTTGTAAATGCGCCTCTGTTCGCGACGTTCCTGCTGGGCATGTTCTGGAAACGCACTACCAGTCATGGAGCGTTCTTTGGGCTTTTGTTCGGCACCATAACTTCGGCTTTGTTCCATGCGCTGACGCTGGCGTCGGGCAACATTCCCGGAGTCAAGGGTGGTTACTTGGGTGTTCTGGGAAGATTCCCGAGCGATATGGCTCAGAATTTCTGGCTCGCCGCATTTGCCTTCAGCGCTTGTTTCGTATTGACGACAGTGATTTCACTGGCCACCGCGCGAACCAAGAGTGACGCCGAACTTAAGGGCTTGGTTTACTCGCTTACGCCAAAGCTCAAAGACGAGGAGCAGAACTGGATTCTGCGTCCGGCCGTGCTGGGCATCATCCTCCTGCTCGCTTGCGTTGCGCTGAATGTGATATTCTGGTAATCTTAGAAAGTTGACACTATGAACTTTGATCTACGAATTCCAATTGGGCTGATGTTCAGCTTGTACGGTGTGTTGCTGGCCGTTTACGGTCTAGTCGGCAACCCCGACCTTAAGCGGTCGCTGGAGATCAACATTGACTTGATCTGGGGCGTGGTGCTTCTGGTTTTTGGAGCCTTCATGCTGGTGACAGCAATGCTTGCCGCCAAAGCTCAGGCGGCGGAAGCAAAACAAGGCAAGATTTGAGAGAAAGAAACCAGACTGATCCACTGGGAAACAGTGGATCAGTTCATCCTACAGATGCGCTCTAAAACCTGTAGGTCAGGGTCAGACAGGCAGTCTGACCTTGGGGACGGTTCTGGGCGTCAATCTCATAGGCGTAGCGCAACGAGGTGATGACGCCAATCGACGGCCACACGATGTTGATTTCGGGACCGGCGGCAACCACATAGTCGCGAACGTTGGAAGAACCAACACCGGTTTCGTCCGTGGTTTGCTGCACGTAGTAACCGATCACACCCACCTCGATGGTCTTGGTAATTGCCGCGCTCAAACCCGCTTCCAGCGTATTCTGCTGACCGGGCGTGATGTGGGTCTGCTGCTGCTCCATGTTGATTTCGTAGCGATCCAGCGCCGAAAATGCAAAGGTCTTCTGCTTGTCGAAGTAATAGGTGCCGCCCAGCGTGAACATGTGACCCCAGTAGCCTTTGCCAGGGGAGACGGGGCGAGTGTGGTCGAATTCACCGGTTGGAGCAAAGAATGAGTACCCGGCACCGATGTCGAATCTTTCAAACGACCTTGAGAGCAGAATCGGTTCGACCGAGGCATCGCCTAAACCAAATTTGGTCTTGTGGTAGGAGCCTGCGCTAAAGTCCGTGTAAACAAATGGCGCAAGAATATCCATGCCGTAATTGAACCCGAAAAGCTTCCAATCGGTGATCCAGACCAAGCGAGGCACCTGCGCATACACATTCACCTTGAAGTCCTTCGTCCCCGCGTAGCGCATGTTGTCCGACGTGTAGAAGTCGTTGTAATCCAGGAAGTAGATGCCGGGAGGCGGCACTGACGCAGCCCGGATGCCTTGGACGCCGGCGGCGTAGTGGCCGGTAATGGGTTGAGCCTGTGCTTGAAGTCCGAATGCCACAAGGCATCCGGTCAGAACATAAGTATATTGAGGCGTAGTAGTCATTATTGATTTTGGGCTGTAGGGTTAGACGTCTTGCAGTTTTCCAGACATGGCACTCTCGTAGGAGCTCAAGTCGAGAAGCCCGTGACCAGAGAGATTGAAGAGGATGACTTTCTTTTGGCCGGCTTCTCGGGCGCGGATGGCTTCCTGTATTGCGGCGTGAATCGCGTGAGCTGATTCGGGAGCGGGAATTGTGGCTTCGGTCTGCGCGAACAAAGCGGCGCTCTGGAAAATCGCCGTCTGCGGGTAGGCTTCGGCTGCAATGAGCCCCAGTTTCAACGCGTGGCTGACCATTGGGGACATGCCGTGATAACGCAGTCCGCCGGCGTGGATTGAGGGCGGCATGAAGTTGTGGCCCAAGGTGTACATCATGAGCAGCGGGGTCATTTCCGCCGTGTCGCCGAAGTCATAGCGCAGCTCGCCCTTGGTCAGCGATGGGCAGGACAGAGGTTCGACCGCCACGATTCGCGTTTTCTTGTTCTGAGTGATTTTTTGATGAATGAACGGGAAGGTCAAACCGGCAAAATTGCTGCCGCCTCCCACACAGGCGAAAATCGCATCCGGCTCTTCACCAGCCATTTCCATTTGCTTCATCGCTTCCAGTCCGATGACGGTTTGGTGAAGCATGACGTGGTTGAGCACGCTGCCCAGCGCGTATTTGGTATGGGGATGCGTGACGGTGTCTTCAACAGCCTCGCTGATGGCAATGCCAAGGCTGCCGTTGTTGTGCGGGTCTTGGGCAAGCAGCTTGCGTCCGTATTCGGTCTGATCGCTGGGGCTGGCGTGGACGGTTGCGCCCCAAGTGTGCATGAGCATCCGGCGATAAGGCTTGTGCTGGTAGCTGACCTTCACCATGTACACATTGCACTCCAGGCCGAAGAGTTTGCAGGCCATTGCCAGCGAACTGCCCCACTGGCCGGCGCCAGTCTCGGTGGCCAGACGTTTTGTGCCGGAAATCTTGTTGAAATAGGCCTGCGGCACTGACGTATTGACCTTATGACTGCCCGCCGGACTGCCGCCTTCGTATTTGTAGTAAATGTGGGCGGGGGTTTGCAGCGCTTTTTCCAATCGTGTGGCCCGCATCAGCGGCGATGGCCGCCAAAGCGCATAGATGTCACGCACTTCTTCAGGAATCTCAACCCATCGCTCGGTGGTAACCTCCTGCTTGATCAGCGGTTCTGGGAAAATGGCGGCCAGCGCTTCGGGGCCGATCGGTTGCTTGGTGCCTGGATTCAGAGGCGGGGGAAGCGGCTCCGGAAAATCGGCGTTGAGGTTATACCAATGGGTTGGCGTTTCCGCTTGGGACAAAGAAAATCGAGTCGTTTGGCTCATGTTATTTATGGTTGTTCCGGTCAACGTCAGCTACTAACGGTTTACCCCAAAAAGGTCAAACACTGTTTGCGCAGCAGGGGCGTTCTAAATTCATCTCATGATGGGGATGGACGCGCGATTGACCGCCCCCCTCGTCGTGGCGCAGACATTCCTGTCTGCCGTTCCTCAGGTTTTCCAACCTGCGGAAGAGGTTATGCAATGAGAATTGGGCTTGCAAAAGTGCTCAAAGTGCGTATTCTAAGACTATGAAAGCAACTATGACAGATTTGCATCGGAGAACGGCCAAGGTCATGGGGCCGGTGATTCATGCCCAAGAGACGGTCGAAATCACGGACAACGGCAACGTGGTGGCCAAGATCGTGCCGGTAAAGAAGTTTGATCCCGTGGCGGCTCTAAAATCAATGAGGGCGTTTGCGGATGAAGCCCCGATAACCATAGCGCCGCGCAAATGAGACGGTTCATCCTTGATACGAACGTGGTTTCCGAAGTCTGGAAGCCAAAGCCGGATGAGAATGTCCTGTTGTGGCTTGGACGGCATGAGTATTTCATCCCGTCGCCTGTGATTGCGGAGCTTCAGGACGGGATTGACGCTGATACGAATCTGGCGCGCAAGTTACGGTTGAACGGACTCTTGGATGGGATGCTGGCCCAGAACATGGTTTTGAGTTGGGACGAAGAGACGGCCCGAATCTGGGGACACTTGCGAAACGGCTCCTTGGTCAAAAGCAAGGCTCAGCCGCTTTGGGACAGTTTGCTTGACGCAATGGCTGTCCGCTACAACGCGGTGATCGTATCTCGCAATGCGTCCGATTTCCGTCATACCACAGTGTTTGATCCTTGGACTGGTTTAGAACATCTTCACGGAAAGACATCCGCCTGACAGTCGGTTCCAAGAGAGAAAACAGCCCGTCGGCAGGAACAAATGGAGCGACTTGATTTTAATGTCCTTAGGCGAGGATTATGGCGCTCGACGCCCAATATCTTATCAAACAACACCGCGAAAACCGTGAAACCAAATCGGATAAATCATCGAAAAGTTAGTGGCATTGGACATTCTTGTCTGCCGTTCCGCCGACTTTCCAGTCGGCAAAGCGTCGGCAGCAAGACAACCGCTGGAATTACCGACGCCCCCCGCAGGTTGGAAAACCTGCGCAACGGCAGACAAGAATGCCTGCGCTACTTCATTGATTCGGGTTCACGCCTTGAATTGCTCTACAGTGGCTTTGAGGTGTTCGGCCAGCTTGGAAAGTTCCACGGCGCTGGTTTTCACCCGTTCGCCACCTTGGCGAATGTCGCCAACGTCGGCGCTGATTCCAGCAATGTCCCGTGCTATGGATTTCGACACTGTGGCCGTTTGCGCCACTCGCTCGGTGGAATCCTTCACTCCAGAAGAGGCTTGGGCAATATTGCCCGCTACATCCTTGGTCACCGTCGCCTGTTCCTCAATAGCGACAGCAATGCTGGACACGATCGTGCCCACTTCTTTGATCACGTCGGAAATCTTTTCAATGTCGGTGATGGCACTGTTGGCGGAAGTTTGCACACCGACAATCTTTGCCTTGATATCCTCGGTGGCGGACACCGTCTGCCGGGCCAGTTCCTTGATTTCGTTGGCTACGACCGCGAAGCCCTTGCCTGCCGCGCCAGCTCGGGCCGCCTCAATGGTGGCGTTGAGGGCCAGCAAGTTGGTTTGGGATGAGATGTCAGTGATCGTTTCGGTGACTTTGCCAATGTCCTGAGCGGACTGCCCAAGCTGCTGCATGAGTGTCGAGACGCTCTGGGCTTGTAAGTCGGCTCTTTCACTGATGACGCGGGCTTTCTCGGAGTTGGCTGCAATTTCGCCAATGGTCGCGCTCATTTCTTCGGTGGCGCTGGCCACGGAGGAAAGGTTGGCGGCTGCCTGTTCCATGCCGGCGGCCACAGTGGTGGTGTTGGCGCTGGCCTCTTCGGCTGCCGCCGTCACAGTGGACGTCTTGTCAGACGCTGAATTCACGCCGATGGCTGTCTGAGTGGAGATCGCGGAGAGTTCGGTGGCGGAGAATGCCAGGGTTTGAATACTGCCAGAAACCTCGCGCAGCAGCTTGCGAAAGCAGGTCATGGCGCCAATTGATCGAGCCAAGTCGCCCACTTCGTCCGGACGGTTGATGTGAGGAATCGCAACCAATAAATCCCCGCCAGCAAGCGTTTGGGTGGCTGTGTTCAATTCCCGTATTGGAATGACGATGCTGCGAACCACCACCCAGAAAACCACTCCAGCCAGCGTCAGGAACAAGGCCACTACAATGCAGGCTTGGCGGCGCTCGGCGGCAAATTTGGCAATTCGGTTTTCCAAAAGGCGATCCAGTTGACTGGCGCTTGCAGTCCAAAGGGCGAAACTGGCGGCACGATAAGCTTCCCCTTTGCGCAAGAATTCCTCAGCGCTGGCCACGGGAACGGAATTGGTGGTTTGGCGCATAATGATTCCCAAGAAATCCTCCCCCGCAGACTGATACTTTTTCATCGGCTCGCCCAGAGCGGCTTGCAGGATTTTGTTATCTCCTCTCAAGTTCGCATTCTCATTGAGGCTGGTTTGAAGGCTCGAAGTCACCCGGTCAATGTCGGATTCGCTTAGCTGAGAGGCGAAAACGGATAACCGAGCCCGGCGTGGGGCATCATTCGTTCCGCCGTTCGCGGCAAAATCGGTAATCCGCGCAGCGCGATCCTGAGTGGCCGGCAGCGCTCCCAGTGTCACATCGACCAGATAATAGCTGTCCAAGTCAGTGTCAAGAATCAAGTTGGACGTGTCACCCGCATGGCTGATGGCATTGCGAATATCAGCCAAGAGAGCGGAATATCTATTGACTAAACCTTCGATTTTGCGATTTTCCGCTTGCTGTTTAAGCTCATCCCATCGCTGGCGGAAGCGTGAAAACAACAGGTCTTCACGTTGCCGACTTCTGAGTTTATCCTCCGTAAACTGCAACTCCTTGCCTACAGCCCGATCAGCCTCAGCGAGCGCGTCGAACGCTTGGTCAATGCTCGCGCTGAGCGCCCTGACTTCACTGGCAACCGCGTTGTCGCCCATTGCCAGCCGTTCCGACGCGCGCTTGTGCTCAGGAACCAGTTTGAGCAGTTGCTCCAACGGACGCTGGTACACATTGCCCCGGAGTTCCATGCGAGCGAAATCAATTCCACGCTCGTAGCCAGCCATCATGTAGTAGAACAGGCCGGAAAGCGGAAATAGCAATGTCGCCACGATCAAAAGCGGCCGATATTTCAGTCGTATTTTTTCGATCATAATAATCTTTGGGTTTGGTTATACGGAAAATGGATCAAAAAACAATGCCTATCCCATGGCGCTCATCGGTTATTCTCCAATGCTTCCCTGAGCGCATTGAATTGCTCGTCCAGATCAGTTACACGGGCTCGGCCCGCATCCAGATCTCCGGCTTTGCCAGCTTGCTCCATCGCCCAAGCGACGGCACGCAAAGCTTCGGCTCCCACCGTAGCGCTGGCACCTTTGATTTTGTGGGCTTGCTGTTCGACAAGGCGGGCATCGCCTGACGTCAGATGGTTCTTCAACCGAGTGATTTGGTCGGGCAATTCACTCATGAAGCCATCAATTACCACTCGAGCAAAGTCTTCGTCATCCATGACTCGACTCATGAATGCCGCGCGGTCGAAGACAGCGAGTTCCCTTTCACCGTTGGAAATGGCGACCCTTTCTTCCGGTTCGCTGGCCACCGCATGATCGACTTCGTCGTCTGGTTTCAACCACTTCTCCAAGACCGCAACCAAAGCCTGTCGTTCGAGCGGCTTGGTCGCATCAATCTTTCTGCGACTAATGACATCTGACAGGATTCTGAATACATCCTCCCGCCGAACTGGTTTGGTGAGCGTGGCGGCAAAGCCGTTCTCTTTGAGAACTTGGTCGTTGCCCACTTGGCCCAGGGATACGCACAACACCAAGTCTGTCTTATTCAGATTCAGATTGCTCTTGATGACGTGACTTAGTGATTCCTCATTCATCACGGGCATCCGCATATCGAGAATGGCAACCGCAAAAGGATCCAGGGCGGCTTGAGCTTGAGTCAGCGCCCGAAGGGCGGAAGGGCCGTCGGCGGCCTCGTCGGGTCGCATACCCCAGGACTTCAGCAAAATCATGAGAACCTCCCGGTTAACGGGATGGTCATCGACAATCAAGACGCGCACTCCGCGCAAGTCCGCCACCTCTGGCGCCACTGTCGGCGCGCGGGAGGGTTGTTTGACCAAGAGCGCCGTAAACCAGAATTCCGAGCCCTTGTCCGCCTCGCTTTGAACTCCATCCAGCAACAGGCCGACCATGCCCAGAACGCCATTCATGGGGGTGCGGATTTCATGGCTCATACTGGCCATGAACTCACTCTTGGCGGAGCTGGCCAACTCGGCACGAGCTGCCATCTCGTTAGCGCGGGCGGTGGCTTGTTCGAGGCTGAGGTTGGTCTCCGCCAACTTCTCTTCGCCCCGTTTACGTTCCTGCACATTCACCAGCATTTTAGCAAATACCGTGAGGAGACTCTGTTCATTGATTGAGTAAATGTGGCGCTCTCGCACCGAATCGAAGCCAACGAATCCAACGCACTCGTTGCTGCTTGTCATCATTGGAACAGTCAGCAGGCTCTTGATGCCTTGCCGCTTAAGCACATCGCGCAAGCTTCCCGGCGGCAAGGAAAGCACATCCTCCACATATATTGGATTACCCTCGCGATGGACTTCCTCCCAGCCAGGCACCGACGTCAGCGGCACTGCCTGCAATTTGGTGATTTGCGCTTCTATGCCATCGGCGCACCACTCGTGAGTATTGGAGCAGGTTTGATTTGCGAAGTTGTAGGTGAAGACATAAGCGCGGTCGGCCCCGACAAATTGCGCCAGATCCCCCAAAGAAACGTGAATTATCAAATCGAGGCTTTCCAAGGGCAAATTAATATACATTGAGGAAATCTCCATGAGAAATTGCTGCAGACGGGATTGCATTCGCAACGCCTCCTCATCCCGTGACAAACGTCCGGCGCTTTGATCCAATCGCTTTTTGATGCGCAACAGCAACTCTCTTGGGCTGAATGGTTTGGTGACGTAATCATCGGCCCCGATCTCAAGACCGACGACCCGGTCAATTGCGCTCGACTTGGCGGTGAGCATGATGATTGGGATGCCTGCCGTCTTGGGGGTGGCCCGCAAGATCCTGCAAATCTCCAGTCCGTCGATTCCGGGAAGCATCAAGTCCAGCACGATCAGATCGGGCAGGTTATCTTGCGCTTTTTTCAAGCCCTCAACGCCATCTGAGGCGGTATCGACGTCAAACCCGGACTCTTCGAGATTGTATCTTACCAACTCAAGGACACCCGGTTCATCGTCGATGGCAAGAATCTTCCGTTTCACGGGCTTATTATTATCCGAACCTGCGTGAACACAACGGCGGAACCGTTACAAGTCTGTGACGGTTGGGTGACGGGGGGATCCGTTGAATCGTTGAATTGTTGAATCGTGAAGTTACAAATCACTGAGAAAATCGCCGTGAGCGCGTTCGCCGAACAGTGAACTCATTCTTTTTGGGTGGCCAGATTTTCTTCAGATTTTCTTCAGACTTCCTGATGTCAGGGAAAAATTGAGACTATCCTGATACCAACAACCGTTCGTCTCCCAGGGAAGTTATCGCCAAAACGCCTTAAATGGTCTCACGCATAATCCCCGATATTTGAAAATGCATGGCGATGTCAGAAAGTCTGATCTTGGTTTACCGTCTGTTCTGTGTGGGCGGTGGCGTTACGGGGAGTGTATCGCTGGCTTTGCGGGCCGGTTGATAGACCGGCGCAGGGTGGCCGCCGGTCGGATCTTTGGGCTTTTGGCTTGCCCACGCCTGGTGAATCAGGACGGCGCACGCAATGATCAATGCCAGACCAACCACCGGTCCAACAATCCGCCAGTTAAGCTTGGAAAGCTGATACATGATTTTGTCCAGAATTCCATGGCGCCGGTCGGTCAGAGGCGGCGGTTCGTGGTGCTTGGCCGACTTGGATAGCTCTTGGCCAAGCTGCGCAAGGACTTGCGGCACGTCCAGCTTGATGAGTCTGGCGTAGGTTCGGACAAAACCGCGCACATAGACTGGCGCTGGAAAGACGTCGTAATCGCCTTCCTCCAGCGCCCGGATATGGTCGGTGCGGATTTTTGTGACTTCCGCCACCTGATAGACGGTGAGGTTTTTTGCTTCGCGCCCTTGGCGCAGTTGCTCGGCAACCGTTGACATTAGCGACTAAAGTAGCGGGAACGAACCAGGCAATGCAATGCCGGAAATCAAAGTCGATTTTACTTGCGCAAAGGATTAAATATTGTCATAATGTGTGAAGCATAGATTTTTGTTCAATTTCTGATGGGCGTGGTAAATCCTCAGGTGAACGAAGTTCAGTGGTGATTTGAAACCCGAATAGTCGGGAACAGTCCAAGAAAAGCATTAAGTCTAGCGTAATTAGCATCAATGAATACGAAGTTGTTTGTTGGAAATCTTTCCTTCGACACCACTGAAAACGATCTCCAAGACATGTTCTCGGCGGTCGGACCTGTATCTGAAGTCAACCTGATTGTTGACCGCGCAACCAACCGCTCCCGCGGTTTTGCGTTTGTAACGATGGCGACGCCCGAAGCGGCGCAAGCAGCCATTGAATCCCTGGGAGGCAAGAGCACCGGCGGTCGTGCCATAACCGTAAACGAAGCGCGCCCTCGTGAAGAGCGCAGCGGCGGCGGTGGCGGTGGCGGCGGTGGTCGTGAACGCACCGGTGGTGGTGGTGGCCGGGGGGGCAGTGGCGGCGGTCGTGATCGCGGCGATCGCGGCGGTGATCGCGGTCCTCGTCGCGACTTTTCGCGCGGTTAATTTTTGATAACTGTTCAGGTAGCGCAGGCATCCTTGCCTATGCCCATCTCTCCGGCGAGCGTCAGCGAGACGTTAATTTACCCTGAGACCTGAACTGTTTCAATTTTTGATTCTTATCGCATAAGGCGGAGCCCAGTGGCTCCGCCTTTTTGTTAGATCCCAAATTTTACAGGATTTACAGGATTGGGAGAGGAAGTGTTTTTACAACGGAGTTATGGAACCTTCCTCTGCCATTCCGCCTCCGCGCCTCCGCGCCTCCGCGTGACTACCTCAGCCATTCCGCCTCCGCGTGACTGCCCTGCATAACCCATATTGTCACACAATTGTCACAGAACTGCCCTTTGTTTGACATCAAGGTTCGATAGCTTGCACCGGTGTTTAACAAACAGACTATGAAAAAAATGCAGAACAAGAAAATTGCTGCAGGCCTCTCCATAGGGTTGGCTTGCTGCGCTCCGGTGATGGGCCAATCCTCAGATGCCCTGCTGGACAAGTTGGTAGAAAAAGGCGTTCTTTCCGTCAAGGAAGCCAATACCTTGCGTGAGGAGACCGACAAGGATTTTAACAAAGCCTACTCCATCAAGAGCGGCATGCCCGATTGGGTTAGCAGCCTGAAGATCAACGGCGACCTGCGCGGTCGTTTTGATGAGATCAAAATCGACAACGGTTCTCAAGCTGCCTCGGTGCAGGATCGAGATCGTTTCCGCTACCGAGCCCGCCTGGGAGCGACGGCTACGATGTTCGATGATATGGAAGTCGGACTGCGGTTGTGTTCTGGTGATGATTACAGCAAGAACAACAATTATGATTTTGGCGGCAGCCAGTTCTCTGGAAACACCACGATGAACAACGACGCCAGCCGCAAATTCGTCTTCCTGGACTTGGCCTATGCCAAATACACCCCCGCCAAGTGGGTGGAACTGCAATTCGGCAAAATGCTCAACCAGTTCTGGGTCAGCCCGATGATCGTCAGCCCGGATTACAATCCAGAAGGCGCTCAGGAGAAGTTCAGCTTTGCCTTGGACGATAAAAATACTCTAAATTTTACCGGAGGCGAATGGGTCATCAATGAAAACAATCCAGGCCGCGACGTTTACATGTTCGCTGGTCAGGTGGACTGGACCGCCAAATGGACGAAGAGCATTTCTTCCAGACTCGGGGTAATGACCTATTCCTTTCTTAATCCGAGCGCGACCACGGCGAATGTTGAAGCATTTGTTGCCAATTCCAACAATGGCACCCCCTTGGCTGGAACATCCGTACAGGCGAACCCCAACCTGACCTATGGCGCTCAAAACATCAACCCGATCATCGGACGGGCTGAGGTGACCTACAACCTGGAATCGTTTCCCCTTTACACAGGCGGTTTTCCAGTGACAGCCTCCGGCGAATACGCCAATAACCCTGCGGCCAACGGCAAAATACACTTGGCCAACGGATCCTATACTGCGCAACCTTACAGCGGTTTGCAGAATGAAGCATTCAGTCTTGGAGTTACATTCGGCAATTCCAAAGCCAAGGGCAACTGGCAGGTCGGCTATACCTACAAGAACATTGAGACTGCATCCCTGTGGCGCGGGTTGATGGATGACAATTTCGGCTATGGCGGCAAGGGAGGCACCGATGTTCGCGGGCACCTCGTTTCAGCCTCTTACCGGGTCTTTACTCCATTCCTCGTCCAGTTCCAATACTTCATCACCGAACCAATCAATCAAACCGCCAAGTACCAGGGAGAATCAGACCGTATGCTGGTCGATTTGATCTGGAGCTTCTAAGCATAACAGTTATAACTTGATAAACAAAAAACGTAATTGTTCAGGTCGCCGGAATAAATTAGCGTCTTGCTGACGCTCGCCGGAGAGAGGGGCACAGGCAAGGATGCCTATGCCATGTGAACAGTTACCTAAGAACTAAATTGAAGATAGTAATGAAAACACTAAAGCACATCGCAATCCTGACTGCGGCGCTCGCCGTTGCCACCACCGCGCAAGCGGGAACAATCACTGTCAAAGGTTCAGACACCATGGTGATTCTGGCCCAGAAGTGGGCAGAGACGTACATGGGCCAAAGCCCGAATGTAAAAATCCAAGTCACTGGCGGAGGATCGGGCGTCGGTCTCGCAGCCCTGCAGAGTGGACAAATCGATATCGCTGACAGTTCGCGTCCGATCAAGGCCACAGAAGTCGAAAACTGCGTGAAGACCTTCGGCAAACGCCCGCGCGAGTACAAAGTAGCTGTGGACGGCTTGTCTGTCTATGTCAACAACAACAATCCGGTAAAGGCGCTTACCATGGAGCAGTTGAATGGCATTTTCACCGGCAAGATCAAGAATTGGAAGGAAGTGGGCGGCAACGACATGCAGATCTTGGTTTACAGCCGCGAAAACAGCTCAGGCACTTATGAGTTCTTCAAAGAACATGTGCTTAAAGGCAAGGACTTCGTGGCCTCGGCGCAAACGATGCAGGGCACTGCCGCTCTTCTCCAGGCCGTCGAAAAAGACAAGTCCGGCATCGGCTATGGCGGCGCCGCCTACGGTGGCGGCGCGCGCGCAGTAGGCGTAAAGAAAGACGCGGCATCCCCTGCAATCGAGCCCAGCGAGGCAACCGTTGTTGGCGCCACCTACCCGATCTGGCGCTATCTTTACATCTATCTCAATCCCGATTCCGACAAGGGCGACATCGCCGCTTATATCAATTGGATTCGCAGTGACGCCGGTCAGAAAGTGGTCAAAGAAATCGGCTACTATCCTCTTCCTGACAAGTTGCGTGAAAAGCAATAAGCTGAGTTCTCCCCAGGGATGAAATCCGGGCGGACGAGGGAAGTGCATTTTTCTCGTCCGCCCACTAATAACAGTTAACTATTTACGTAGCATAGGCATCCTTGCCTGTGCCCGTCCCTCCGGCGAGCGTCAGCGAGACGCTAATTTCGCCGCTGTGACCTAACAGTTACGAAAATTTAATATCAAATGCAGTCGGACCCAAAATCGAAACGCAGCATAGGCTGGATGGGCTTGGCCCGCGGGCACAAGGCCCGCCCGGTTGAGTGGATCAGCGAGAAACTCATTTTCCTGGTATCCCTGTCGGCCATCGTGACGGTGTTTCTGATTTTCGTTTTCGTTGCCCGCGAGGCGTTTCCAATCGTTTTTGGAACGGTAAACAATCAAGTCACACAAAAAGTGATTCCGGCTGCTGATTTCGACAAGCTTTCTCCCGAGGAACTCCAGCATTATCTCGGGTTATCTCCGTCCGAGTTTGCCCAAAAGAGCAAGGACACACTCACGCTGCTGATGGAACTCAAAGAGGAAGCCGCGAAGGAGGCGACCAAGGACAAGGACGCGGCGGTGAATACGGTTTCATGGCGCTATATTCTCAAACCCTACCAATGGTCTGACTATGACAAACCCGAGTATATATGGCAGCCGGTTTCGCAGATTTCGAAGTTTAACATTGTGCCGCTGTTGATCGGGAGTTTGAAAGTCACGATCATTGCGCTGCTCTTTTCGGTGCCACTGGCGCTTGGGGCGGCCATTTACGTGTCGCAACTGGCCAAGCCGCGGGTGAAGGAAATCGTCAAGCCTGCCATTGAGTTGCTATCCGGGATTCCTTCGGTGGTATTGGGTTTTTTCGGTTTGATCATCATGGCCAGTGTTTTGCAGAGCCTCTTTGGTTACCAATCCCGGCTCAACGCGTTTGTCGCCGGGATTGCGTTGGGACTGGCGGTGATTCCGGTGGTGTTCTCAATTGCCGAGGATGCTTTGACCAGCGTGCCGCGCAGTTATGTTCAGGCGGCGCTGGCGCTGGGATCGACGCGCTGGGAAGCTGCCTGGAAAGTTGTGCTGCCGGCGGCAATCCCGGGCGTATTCGCCGCCGTTGTTCTCGGTTTTGGCCGCGCGGTGGGTGAGACGATGGTGGTGCTGATGGCCAGCGGCAACGCCAGTATCATGTCGGGCAACCTGTTTGATTCGGCCCGCACCATCACAGCCACCATCGCGGCCGAAATGGCCGAGGCAGTCGCCGGTGGGCCTCATTACCGGATGCTTTTTTTGATCGGCGCGCTGCTGTTTGTCATCACATTCATGTCAAATCTCGCAGGGGATCTGGTCATGCATCGACTCAAAGGCAGGCTGGAGGGACGCCGATGAACGTAACGCGTAACTATTCAAGTAGCATAGGCATCCTTGCCTGTGCCCCTCACTCCGGCGAGCGTCAGCGAGCCGCTAATTCATCCCTCTGGCCTGAATGGTTACCATGACACAGCAATTACCCCAAGCCGAAGTTCCGTTTGATGTGCGCACAAAGCACTTTCATTGGGACTCGTTCTTCTTCGCCGGGTTGACCGGCGCGGCAACCTATCTGATCCTGGCCATCCTGGGAGTCATTCTCGGTGTTGTGATTTTCAATGGCTGGAGCAGTTTTACCTGGCGCTTTCTCACAGGCGGCACCGAGCGCGATATTTTCAGCGTGGAAAACGCGGGCATTTATCCGATGATCATCGGCACCACCGCGCGTGTTATTTTAATGACGCTCTTCGTTGTGCCGGTGGGCGTGGTTACGGCGGTATATTTGACAGAATACGCCCACTCGACATCTGTCTTCACGCGAATAATACGCGGCGCGGTCAATAACCTGGCCGGGGTGCCATCGATTGTCTTCGGGTTGTTTGGGGCCGGATTTTTCATCAGTTTTGTCGGTCACGGCATGGATTCGGTTCTGCATCCCGGAGACGCTCGTGGAGTATGGGGGCGTCCGGCAATCATTTGGGCATCGATGACCCTGGCGGTGATGACGCTGCCGGTGGTGATCGTGGCAACGGAGGAGGCGCTACGGGTTATTCCTCAAGGTCTGCGCGAGGCAAGCCTTGCGCTGGGCGCGACAAAGTTGGAGACCATCATCAAAATTGTGCTGCCGCAGGCCCTTCCGGGCATCCTGACCGGCGCGATTCTGGCTGTGGGACGCGCGGCGGGCGAAGTCGCGCCAATTCTCTTCACCGGAGCCGCCTACTACATGAGGTCGCTACCGCATTCGGTCACCGATCAATTCATGGACCTGGGCTATCACGTTTACACATTGTCAACGCAATCGCCCAACATTGAGAAAACCAGGCCGATTCTCTATGCGACAGTCCTTGCGCTCCTGGCCTTGACGCTCACATTGAACATTGTCGCAATCGTGATCCGCTCGCGAATGCGCGCAAAAATGCGTTTGCTTTAGTAACTTTATGACCGCTGATTTTTCGATGAAAAACTTAACGAGCCGGAATGCGGCCCAGGGCGATTCGGGCGAGCATCCGCCTCTGATCGAAGCGCAGAATTTGTCGCTTTACTACGGCAAAACCCAGGCGCTGAAGGGGATTTCTGTCAAGATAGAAGAGAAGCTGGTCACCGCCTTCATCGGGCCGTCGGGATGCGGAAAATCGACCTTGCTGCGGTGCTTCAACCGTATGAACGACCTTATTGACAATGTCAGCATCACCGGGCAGATCACCATCGGCGGCCAGGACATCAACGATGACATCGATGTGATCGAGTTGCGCAAACGGGTTGGGATGGTCTTCCAGCGCTCCAATCCCTTTCCCAAATCCATTTATGACAACATCTCCTACGGCCTGAAATTGCAGGGAAAACGGAACAAGTCCGAACTGGACGGCATCGTGGAAAAGAGTCTGCGCGGCGCGGCGCTATGGGAAGAGGTCAAAGACCGCCTGCACACCAGCGCACTGGGCCTTTCGGGCGGCCAGCAGCAGCGGCTCTGCATCGCCCGGGCAATCGCAATTCGGCCGACGGTCATCCTGATGGATGAGCCGGCCTCGGCTCTCGATCCCCTTGCGACCGCCAAAATTGAGGAGCTGATCCTTGAGCTCAAGCAGGAGTTTACGATCGTGATCGTCACTCACAATATGCAACAGGCTGCCCGCATCTCAGATCATACGGCATTTTTCTACCTTGGTGAGTTGATCGAGTTTGCCCGCACTGATAAGATTTTCACGAATCCATCCCAAAAACGCACTGAGGATTACGTCACGGGCAGGTTTGGTTGATTTTTGGCAACTGTCAGGTTAGAGAAAGAAATTAGCGTCTCGCTGACGCTCGCCGGAGGGATGAGGGCACAGGCAAGGATGCTTATGCTACGTGAATAGCGATTTTGGTTGAGTTAAATATGCAAACACATTTCGAAATGGAACTCGCAGGATTAAAGGAAAAACTGCTGGCAATGGGAAGCTGCGCGGAGGTGGCCGTCAGCAAGGCGGTACGGGCGGTGATTGTTCGCGACGGCAATCTGGCGCGCGACGTCTGCGACGCCGATGACACCATGGACAGTTACGAAATTGAAATCGACGATATGTCCATCCACCTGCTTGCCAAGGCACCCTTGGCCTCCGACTTGCGTCTGATCACTGTCGCGATGAAGGTTTCTCAAAACCTCGAACGTGTCGGAGATGAAGCGACCACCATCGCCCGCCGCGCGCTGGAGCTGAACAAGGAGCCGCAACTCAAGGCTTTTGTGGACGTCCCGAGAATGGCCGGCATCGCCTTGGAAATGCTCAAGAGCGCTCTGGATGCTTTCGTCCACAAGGAGCCTGAGAAGGCGCTGGCCATCATTGCGCGTGACAAGGAGGTGGACGAAATCAATCGGCATCTCCACCGCGAGCTTTCAAGCTATATGATTGAAGATCCAACGACAATCACCCGATGCCTCAACCTGATGGTGGTTTGCAAGAGCCTCGAACGCATCGCCGACCACGCCGCGAACATCGCCGAAGAAGTCGTCTATTTATACGAAGCCAGGGATGTCCGCCATGCGGGAGGAATTCTGTGAATCTCTATTGCTTGCGACATGCCAAGGCCGAGGCGCGCAGTCCCAAGTTCGCGCAGGAGTCGAAGCGTCCACTGACAGCCGATGGCGAGGAGATCGCCAAGCGTGTTGCCCAAGGAATGGTCGAGATGGATTTGTCCTTTGATTTGATTATCACCAGCCCATTCATCCGCGCGCTCAAAACCGCGGAAATCACCGCGCATGTTTTCAAGACTGACAAATTGTGGACGTCGCCCAATTTGGCTGTCGATGGAAATCCCCGCAAGCTCATCGACGAACTGAATGAAAACTATGGCGCACTGAACAGCATCCTGCTGGTGGGGCACGAGCCTTTCCTGAGCACTTTGATGTCCGTGTTATTATCCGGCGATCAAGGGGTTCAAATCGATCTAAAGAAGTCCGGTCTCGCCAAACTTGAGATTGAGGATTTGCGTTTCGGCAAATGCGCCTGCCTGGAGTGGCTGCTTACGCCAAGGCAGCTTCAGCGGTATAGAAAATAGGGGGGGGCGCATCTCACATTTGTCAGCTATGAATTTGGGATGATTCTTGTTCCTTCGCAGTCTGACACAAGTATGCCAGAGCAAATGTTTTCTGCGTGTTTTCTGCGCACAACCAAATCGTTTTCGAAAACAATGCCATTGAGACAATGAGGTATTACTGCCAAGTCCTTGGGATAGCCTACATTTATTATTGACTCAAGTATAGATACTTTCATAAGCTGCTCCATAATGAAAATAGATGGACGCACGATGGATCATAAGGCGCTGGAGCAGATCCGGATACTGGCGGTCAAACGTGTCGTGGAAGACGGCGAGTCTCCCAGCGAAGTCATGAAGTCCTTTGGACTGTGTCGCACGACCATCTATCCGTGGTTGCGAGATTTCCAAGACAAAGGATTTGAGGCGTTGGCGGAACGGATCGCACAAGGTCCTAAACCCCTTTTAAGCGAGAAACAACGGCAACAAGTAAGAAAGTGGATTTTGGGCAAGGATCCCCGGCAGTATGGTTTTGATTTCGCCTTGTGGACTCGTCGCATTGTGCAAGCCATGATCAAAGAGAAAATGGGCATTGAGTGTGGAATGACGGCGGTTGGGCGACTGTTAGCCAGCCTGAACATTACTCCACAGAAGCCCTTGCGTCGCGCCTATGAGCGAGACCCGGAGGCGGTGGCGCTCTGGGAGAAGGAAACCTATCCTGAGCTCAGGAAACGGGCCAAACGGCTTGGAGCCAGGATATTCTTCTCCGACGAGGCGGGCTTTCAATCCGATCCGGTCCTCGGGCGAACTTATGGCCTGA
This sequence comes from uncultured Verrucomicrobiales bacterium, assembly GCA_903898185.1. GTDB lineage: Bacteria > Verrucomicrobiota > Verrucomicrobiia > Limisphaerales > Palsa-1400 > CAIUEN01. Next base: position 4,179 of record CAIUEN010000137.1, on the reverse strand, counting down.
AAGGCCAAACTCCAATAGTCACAACTTCCGGACAGCGCCAAAGCCTCAATGTCATCAGCGCCGTCAATGCGCGGGGAGAATTTTGGGCCGTTACTTACACCGGCAAATTGAACGCGGAATCGTTCGTGGCCTTCTTGAAGAATTTCGTAGAGAGCCAACCCGGAAAATTCCTGGTGGTCGATGGACACCCAGCTCACAAGGCCAACGTGGTCAAACACTACATCAAATCATTAAAGGGCCGCCTAGAACTCCATTTTCTGCCACCGTATGCGCCGGATTTGAATCCTGATGAGTTTGTCTGGAGTTACTGCCAAGTCCGTGGGATTGACGACTTCCACAATGTCAAAACGCCTGATTTTATTGGCTAATGCTTTTGACAATGTGTTCTATCCCACGGACTTGGCAGTATATGAAGAACAATGGCGTCTCCAAGAAGCCTCTGAAGAAAAACGAATCCTTACAGTCGCGGATAGACCAAGATCTCAACGGAATTAAAGGAAACCGCAAATTGGTGCGGTCTTTTTTTGGCGCTCAAAGTGTAGCCTATACCACGGACTAGGCAGTAAGCGGCGAGAAGCAATGGAAAACGCACAAACTCCAGTAATTTGACAATACCAAGAACCGCCCAATTCTTGTGCCAATCCAGAGGGTTGTTTCAATCGTTGGACTGCCCATTCCACGATGTTTATGTCATTACTGAGGACTGTCATTACTGCGGGTGCGAAGCTGTTAAAGCCCGGTAGAACTGTTGGCTATAGGAGGGCGCATAATAATCAGTAAAATATCCCGACGAGTTTGTCAGTACGATATATTGGGTGGGTTGCCAATCCACCAAGTTCGTTGAGGACTGTATGAGATACCCGAACTGTGCCGTGCCCTGCACTCGTAGCACAAAGCCGTCCACAGAAGCTCTGGCGGTCGGTTCCCAACCAAGCCGAACAGGAGCTGAGCCTAACACATACGTTGCCGAGAGAACTTGACCGCTCCCCTCGTTGATGCTTAGTACCTCAGTTACCATGTAGGCACCTGGCACCAGCGTTCCCGGCAGAGTGTAGCTCAAATTGCTGCAACTCAGGCCATCCACCAAGAACATTAGGGAAAAGTTAGTCACCTCGTTCCCCTTGACATTCGTCAGAGAGATTGCCAACGAGCCTGCCTGTTTTACGGCAGTGAAATTAGTCACGATCAATCGCGCTGACGTATCTGCCCCCCATGTGCCATTTGAAATGACCGTACGCACTCCAACAGGAAACAGTCCTGTGAAACTTGTTGGGGATGCCGTCTGCGTAAAGCTGTTCGTGCCTGTCTCATCACTGAACACAAGGGAAGGCGGTGGCAAGTTCGTCTCAAACCCCGGTGGTATGGAAAGCGTAAAAGCAAACGATTGCCCCAGCAGTCCATTCGTGGCAATGATGTTGGTCCAAACTATCGAACCGTCCCCCAGCAGGCCGTCCGTGTTGACCACGGTAGCTCCGTCCGGCAACGGCTGCGTGATCGTCGCCAGGAGCGGAACGGCGAAAGGATTCACAACCCAAATCTGAGCCTGGTAAGTTTGATTACTTGAACTTTGATGGACGATTGATCTTATCAGAGTATCGATTGGCAACAAGACCGTAGCGCTTTCCATTGGAGTCGCGGCGTTTGGATGATCCAGAGCTCTTAACGAAGCTCCCCCAGATCCGCTCGCTTGCTGCCACGACATTGTCGAGGTCGCTTGGTCAGCCGCGAACAATCCGCCTTTTCCGTCATAGCCTAGTACGCTGAAGGTTATCTGGTTATCACCATCTGGAACCCCACCGCTTGGGTTGTTGAAGTAGTCGAATGTCAGATGCACCGCTTGACCAGCAGAAATGCTGGTTACCTGAGCAACAACGATGGGTACCTTTGCTGTCTTCACAAACATGCCAGCGTCGTTTATGACGTCAACGGTGTTTGTGAAAAAGGCATAAACTCCGAACTGGGCCGCTTGTAGGCTTGTGTTCTTGATTGTAATGGCCGAGTATGCACCAACTGGCTGCACGTATGTGGTGTTCGCAAGCACATGCCCAAGAAACCTTTCAATGCTTCCCAGGAAACCGCTCGCTGGCACATATAACTTCTTTGAATCAATGCCCAGTATTTTTCCTGTAACTGGATTTGGCTGATCACCAATGGCGATAGTGTTGAGTGCTGATTCAGTGTTAGCGTGAATTACGCACGAAAGGTATGAGCAGCCAATCTCAGACACAAATGTTGAATTGTAGCCCTGCTGGTCAATGCTCAGGCTACGCGCGGCTGATGCCAACTCAATATCAGCTTGGCCGATACTGATACCCTCTCTTAGGGGCTTGGTCCATGGAATGAGAGCTCCTGCTGCCGCCGTTGTGATGTCAACGCCCTTAAAGAGCCAGTTGAGAAAGCTCGTGCGCGAGTAGTCAGACGCAAGTCTGAGTCCGAGAATGAGACGCTCTTGGGATGAGACAATCTGACTGATTACACTATTTGCCTGCATCCGCAGATCTATGTCGTGGATGTAAGATTCTGTATAATTGGTGGTCACTGCCCCCACGCCGGACAAGAGTTGTTGCGCGGTGGAAGCCTCCATCTGTTCGAATGCCGTATTGTTGTTGGCAATTGCCTTACCGTAGGCAGTGAGTCCACTGCGCGATTGAGCAATAATATCAATGGCATCTTCTACTCGATCAGCCGTAATATCTTCCTTTAAGGCTATCAGGGCTTGTTTTGTGACTTCAAGAATCAGTTTGGTTTCTTTTTCGCTGCCGCCTCCCAAGCCCATGGACTCCCACATTTGTGAGCCCACCGCATTGAGCACCGTCAACCCCGCGCTTATCTTGTCCTCACCAACTCTTGACCAGAAATCGTCCCCATACTCGCCCTCATGCGTTGCAATACTGGCAATCGAATTGGTTAACAGATCGCCACTTGAAGTGGCCAGTAGTGTTATCGCGTTTGCTAAATCCTGTCCTGGAACGACAAGCGCCGTGTTGAACTGCACCTTGGGTTGTTTAGCCAATTTGACACCATCTGTGACATCCTCCGCTGAGATTATTACCATACAAGATACCTTTGCGATCATGGTTGCCGTAGCCTGCCCATTACCATCTGTTGCGAACACGGGTTGAGTCACTGTGGAAAGTGTCGTTGCTTCGCCAGATGACAACTGTTCTATAGCGGCAATTCGGATCTGTTTTCCCGCAACAGGGCTTCCATTCCCATCCACCAGCCTCACCGTCACCGTGATAGTGCCTTGTCCGTCAGCGGGTGCAGAGCTTTTATCAACTGTTAATGTTGAGAGTGTGGAACTTACTACTGGCGTTTGTTGAGTTATTTTTGGAACACGGAATACCTTTCCAAAACCTTGGACTGCACTTGTATCTGTCCAGTAGAGATAGCTATCATCTACAGCCATGCTACTTATTGAAACCGACGAAAGCGTCTGTAAGATCGTGCATGGACCGCCTGCAACAGGAACGGCTTTAATTGTTGTTCCATCAACAAAAAACACTTGCGTCTTATCAGCTACATACCCGTTTGCAGTCCCAGTGTTTACTAATGTTGCCAAGCTTCCGCCAGTCTTTAATACGCGTGTAATATTTCCGCTTTTATTGAAAAACAGATAATCGTCATTAATAAAAATGCTTCCTTCCATTGGATTCGATCCGATTAAGGTGGAAAGCGTGCTGGTTTTTAAGTCAAACCTCTTTACGTCTTTTGAAAAGTATTCATCAAAGTAGATGGCACTATTATCAGATGCCCAACATCTTGGCCAATTGCCATAAACCTTCAGTTCGCTCGAATGTTCGCTTAGAGAAAATTGCGAGATCGAGTTGAACGGCGTGAAATAATATAAACTTGAAGCTGTAACATCTAATAGTAGTCCTGATGTCAGTTTTGTAATTGTTCCACCCGATTTTGAAGATTGAAACACTTGGTTCTGATCGTATCCTCCATAATATCCGAAAATGCTGTTTGCGGTGATCGCAAAGTAGCCTACTCCCCTGCCTGAGTCTAACGATACTCTGCTGATCAGCGTTGTTACCGTTCCACCCGTCTTGGAAACTCGTTTTACAAAACCGTCTGTATTGGAATTGTCGATAAAGTAAAGATAGTTACCATCTGCAATTAACCCGACTTTCGATACTGGGAAGGGTTTTTGACTATTTTCGTTGGAAGGACTTT
>CAIUEN010000136.1 GCA_903898185.1 uncultured Verrucomicrobiales bacterium | reverse complement strand
TCAACACCCTAGGGTAGGCCTAGGGTGTTGAATTGATGGGGATTTGCCTTGGTCGATTCATTCAGAATTAGTTCCTCAAATCACGATACCAATCAAGGAACAAGCTCCTTAAGCCTGTTTTTGCTCAATTCAACACCCTAGGGTAGGCCTCTGGCCAGCCAGCACCTCGTTATCGAGGCGCAGTGATTATTGTGCCGACTGTTGCTGTGCCTCTGGCTCCGCAGGGAGTTGAAAACTCCGTACGCGGGCAGATCAGCGGTTTTCCCCTTCCTTGCTCAAAATGAGAATTGCTGGCAGCGGTTTTGCTGTCCTTGACATCCTGTGGCCGATCTACAACACTTCTTGGCCTATGGCTGAGCCAAAATCGAATGAATTGATGGAAAAGATTGTGTCTCTCTGCAAACGGAGGGGGTTCATTTTTCAGTCCTCTGAAATTTACGGGGGAATCAATGGATTTTGGGATTACGGCCCACTCGGCGCCGAACTCAAACGCAATATCAAGGACTATTGGTGGCGCAAGATGACCCAGTGGCGTGAGGATATTGTTGGTTTGGACGCCACAATCATCATGCATCCCAAAATTTGGGAGGCCAGCGGGCATACAACGACGTTTGCGGATCCGATGGTCGATTGCCTTTTGACCAAAAAACGTTTTCGCGCCGACCAAATCGATCCCCAAAGCGGAACGGTTTTTCATTATACCGGCGCACGGGCTGGCAGCGAGCTTTCCAAGTCCTCCATTCAGAAGTTGGACGCTGAACTGGCATCCCTTTTCAAGCAGAACCCTAAAGCTGAACCGCACGCCCAAGCTTATCGCGACGCACAGAAAACGGTGACTGACTTGGCCGCCCTGGCCGCGAAATTGCAGCAGGATCCAGCGCCGGCATCCGCCGTGGCCGCCGTTATCGTCGAATTTCTCAAGCGATTTGATAAATCCAGTTCCGAGCCGTTCTCAGTTCTGGTGTCTGAACCCAATGAGATAGAGCATGCGCGCAAGACAGCGCGCCATTTTTACGAGGCTCGTGGCGTCATGGAGCCGCTGCTTGAGGGAGAGCGTTCCGAGGAGGTCTTCAACAGCACCCGTTACAATCCCGAAAATGGCAGCTTGCTGACGGAGTCGCGTCTGTTCAACCTGATGTTCAAGACTTATGTGGGCCCGGTCGAGAACCCTGAAAACGTGGCCTATTTGAGGCCGGAAACCGCGCAAGCCATCTTTGCGCAGTTCAAGAACGTGCTCGAAACCTCGCGCCAGAAAGTTCCGTTCGGCATCTGCCAGATTGGCAAGGCGTTTCGCAATGAAATCAACCCGCGCAATTTCACGTTCCGCTCCCGCGAGTTCGAGCAGATGGAACTCGAGTTTTTTATTCGTCCGGACGAAGTGGTTCAGAAGTTGGCCGGCTCCGTGGCAAGCATGGTCGATAATCCCGATCTCTCGGCGCCCCAACCCAACTGGGGCTGGGAAGTCTGGCACAAGTACTGGGTTGAACAACGGATCAATTGGTACGAGAGCATCGGCCTTACGCGCGATTGCCTCGAAGAATATTGGCAGAAGAAAGAGGAGTTGGCGCATTACGCCCGGGCCACGGTCGATATTCTTTTCAAGTTCCCATTTGGCACACAAGAATTGGAGGGGATTGCCGCGCGCAGCAACTTCGATTTGTCGCAACACCAGAAGCACAGCGGCAAATCAATGGAATACTTCGACGAAGAAGCCAAGGCGAAATACATTCCGCATGTGATTGAGCCCAGCGCGGGCGTCGATCGCATGGTACTGGCTTTGATCTGCAAAGCTTACACCGAAGAGCAGGTCACTGATGAAAAGGGCAATACTGAAACCCGTGTGGTGCTCAAGTTCCACCCGCGCATTGCGCCGATCAAAGTGGCGGTTTTCCCGCTGCTTAAGAATCGGCCTGAGCTGGTGAAAAAAGCCATGGAAATTCGCGATTTGCTGCGACCATTCATGACCGTCTTTTATGACGAGGCCGGAGCCATTGGACGACGCTATCGCCGTCAGGACGAAGTCGGCACACCGTTTGGCGTTACCATTGATTTTGACACTCTCGG
>CAIUEN010000135.1 GCA_903898185.1 uncultured Verrucomicrobiales bacterium | reverse complement strand
CATCCATCGCCAAGGAGCGACTTGCTCTCAGTAAGCAACGCCTAAAGAAGGCACACCAAACTCAGGGCGGTTGATGGTTCCAAAAAGTGGGAATTCTCAGAGGCTGGAAACTGGCTGGTTTTCTACGGGCTAGGCTTAATCCCGGCTCCTGTAAAGTAACTGTTCAGGTAAGCGGGAGAAATTAGCGGCTCGCTGACGCTTGCCGGGGAGGGGAGCACAGGTAAGGATGCCTATGCTACGTGAATAGTTACCCTGTTAAAATGAATCAAATTGCGCAGGAGACCTCCTTGAAACCGCTGCTGGACCGCATGATCGCGGCCCGGCAGCTTTCTTTGACAGATGCGGCAATGCTTGAGCGCCAGTCGGCCAACGGCAAGCCCATCGCCCACTCGGAAGATGAGATCCTTCGGTGGCTGGCCCGCGAATACGATCTGGGTTTCACGACGCTCGATGATATCGAGCCTGACCGCGAGCTGCTTTCATTGTTTCCAGCTCGCGCGCTGCTGAAGGAAGAGCTCCTTCCGCTTCGACGCGTCAACGGTTCGGTCGAGGTGGCCACCAGCCGACTCTTTGCCACCCAGGGCATGGACACGCTGAGAACGCTGACCGGCCTGAAAATCAAGCCGGTTCTCGCCCCCGGCGAAGCGATTCAGCGGGAGATGAAAAAGCGCTTGGGCGTCGGCGCCGACACCATCGACACGCTGGGAGAAGAAACCCCATTTCAAGTTGTTGACGACAACGCCGAGGAGGACACCAACCTCGACAAAGCGGGTGAAGACGATGCGTCAATCATCCGCTTTGTCAACCAGGTGTTGCAGGACGCCATTGAGCTGCGCGCGTCAGACATCCACCTTGAGCCGTTTGAAGAAGAATTCCGCATCCGCTACCGTATTGACGGCGTGCTCCAGGAAGTTCCCGTTCCACCGCAAATCAAGCGCTTTCAACCGGCCATTGTTTCGCGTGTCAAGATTCTCAGTCATCTGAACATAGCGGAAAAACGCCTTCCCCAGGACGGACGCATCAAGATCCGGCTCAACGCCGCGGATGTCGATATCCGCGTGTCTGTCATTCCGATGTTGCATGGCGAAGCGGTTGTCATGCGTCTGCTGCGGCAGAACAATACGTTGCTGGGAATGGCTGAAATCGGAATGGCCGACCGCGAACTGAACTTGTTTCGTGGCGTTCTGAACATGCCGCACGGGATCATCCTGGTCACCGGCCCCACCGGCAGCGGCAAGACAACCACGCTTTACACCGCGCTCAATGAAATCAACGATTCAGTCCGCAAGATCATCACCATTGAGGATCCGGTCGAATACCAAATGCGCGGCATCAACCAGATTCAAGTTTCTGAAAAAGCCGGTCTGACCTTCGCACGCGGGCTGCGCTCAATTCTCCGCCACGATCCTGATGTCATTCTGATTGGCGAAATTCGCGACCACGAAACCGCTCAGATTGCTGTGCAGGCTTCATTGACAGGTCACCTGGTCTTTTCAACGCTGCACACCAACGACGCTCCGGGCGCATTGACCCGATTGGTCGATATGAACGTCGAGCCTTACCTGGTGGCGTCCTCTCTGGAAGCGGTGCTGGCCCAACGCTTGGTGCGCGTGCTCTGTCCGGAATGCAAAACGCCCGACGTCTCCACGAAAGTTACGGCGTTCAAGGCGCAGAATTCGATTCCTGTCGATGTTCCGGTCTATAAAGCCGTCGGATGCGAGGCGTGTCGCGAAACCGGATACCATGGCCGGCATGGCATCTTCGAAATGATGGATATGAGCAACGAAATCCGACAAATGATTCTGACAAACTGCTCCAGCGGCCAGATTCGCGAGGTGGCCATCCGGGCGGGAATGCGCAGCCTCAGCGAGGACGGCTGGCGATTGGTGCGCAAGGGAATCACCACGCCGGAAGAGGTCATGCGCGTGACCAAGGAGCAATCGGTCGGTAACAGCGCCAACGGGAGTTTCAAGCCCGAAGCAGCCAAATTCGCTTAGTCAACTTGAGATCGCATGCCCACCTTTCATTACAAAGCGATTCAATCTGATGGAAAGACCACCGAGGGCCTGCTCGAAGCCGGGGGACGGCAGGATGTCTTTCGCCAAATCGAAGAACGCGGACTGCGTCTGGTCAGCCTCACCGAGAAATCTGCCAACGACGCTGTCAAGTCAGCAAAGGCTCCGAAAACTGCGAAAGCAGAGAAGGCGGATTCTGCTCCGGCCAATTCAAATGCTTCTGCAACTCCGGCGCCTTCTTTAGGAACAGGTTCCGGCAAGATCACCAGTCGAATGCTCGAAAATTTCACCCGTTTGCTGTCCAGTTTGCTGGCTGCGGGCGTGCCTTTGAGCCGTGCGCTGGTGATTCTCACCAAAGAAGCTTCCTCCCCGCTTGCCGGCGCAAAGTGGAAAGAAGTTTACAACAAGGTTGTTGACGGCATGTCGCTGGCGGATGCGATGAGCCTCTCTCCTGATACTTTTCCGCGTGTCTATGTGGCGATGGTTCAAGCTGGCGAGACTGGCGGTTTTCTGGATATTGTCCTGGCCCAGATTGCCGATTTTCAGTCGCGCGAAAAGGAGCTTCGATCGAAAGTCATGACGGCCATGCTCTACCCGCTGATTCTGCTTATCCTGGCGCTGGGGGTGTTGGTCTTTCTAATGGTGTTTTTCATACCAAGATTTAAAACGGTGTTTGCCGGATTCGGCGGTCAACTCCCGCTGATTACACGCATCATTGTGACCACCAGCGACGCCATGCGCGCCTATGGCTTTTTCATCATCATCGGACTGGTCATTATCGGCATCCTGGTCCGATCCTGGTTTGTCTCAGAGCAGGGGCGGCGCACATGGGAGGGACTGATCCTGAAGGCTCCTGTGGTGGGGCCTTTGGTCGGTCAGTTTGCAATGGCCCGATTCTGCAGGATGCTCGGGACACTGCTTTCAGCCGGTGTGCCGCTGATTCACGGACTGAATGTCGCTCGCAAATCGATTGGAAACCAAATCCTGGTTGATGCCGTCAATAATTCGATTGAGCGCGTCAAACAGGGCGCGCAGTTGGGCTCGAGCCTCTCCACATGCCGCGAATTGTTTGCCGGATCCGTCCTCGAAATGATTTCAGTGGCGGAGGAAAGCGGAAAGCTCGACCAAGAGTTGGTGCGCATCGCTAACGTGACGGAAGGCAACCTGGATCGCCAGCTTAAAACCGCAGTTTCATTGGCCGAACCGTTGATGCTCTTCTTGATCGCCGGTTTCATTGGAACCATTTTCATCGGAATGGTACTCCCGATATTCACATTACAAGATTACATCAAATAGAAAGGCACACACTCGATTATGAAATGCAGAACAGCCAAACAGCAGCGGCGCTCCAAAATCTCTCCCTTGTGGGGCAGACCTCCGGTCTGCCGGTACAAGGAGCCTATGGCTCCGTGGACGGCTCGCCAGGCTCAAAGCGGTAGAAAGGCGCACACTCGATTATGAAATGCAGAACAGTCAAACAGTCAGGACGCTCCAAAATCTCTCCCTTGTGGGGCAGACCTCTGGTCTGCCGGTTCCATGAGCCTCTGGCTCCGTGGGCTCGCCACTGTCAAAGCGGTTTTACGCTTGTGGAATTGCTGCTGGTGCTGACGATCCTCGGAATACTGGCCGCCTTGGTAATCCCCAGGTTTTCTGGACGCACCGAGCAGGCCCGCAACACTGCAGCCCAGACCCAGATTGCCAATTTTGGAACCGCGCTTGATCAGTTCGAAATTGACAACGGATTCTATCCGAAAGGCAAAAACGGACTGCAAGATCTCCTCCAGGCGCCCCGCGACGCGCAGAATTGGAAAGGCCCCTATCTCAAGGGCGATATGGTTCCGCCCGATCCCTGGCAGCAGCCCTATATTTACGAATGCCCGGGCAAACATAATCCGTCCGGTTACGACCTGAGTTCGTGCGGCCCTGACGGACGTTCTGGAAACGAAGACGATGTCTGCAATTGGACACAAAACAAACGATAACCGTAGCGCCATCAAGGCGTTCACGCTTGTCGAACTGATCCTGGTCATGACCATCCTGACTGTGGCAGTAGCAATTGCCGCGCCCTCCATGTCGCAATTCTTTCGCGGTCGCGCCCAGGAGTCGGAAGCCCGGCGAATCCTTTCATTGATCCGCTACGGTCAAAGCCGCGCGGTTGCCGAAGGCGTGCCAGTGCTGCTGTGGGTGGACATCAAGGAGGCAACCTACGGGCTGGAGCAGGACACCACGTATGTCGATGACGACCCAAAGGCGGTACAGTGCGCGGTGGACTCCAACCTTACAATTGACACAGAGATTAACCGCGCCGTCGTTCGCAAAACATCCCGTTCCACCGGATCGTTATACGTCAATATTCGCGGACGCAACCTTCCCGCGATCCGATTTTTGTCCGACGGCTCGTTCGGCAGTTCCAGCCCTGCCGCGATATCCCTTTCGCAAGGCGCAAATTCAACCATTTGGATTGCTCAGTCGCACAATGGGTTGACCTATGAAATTCAGAACCAAAACAGCAAAGTCCACAACGCGTTCCGCTGATAGAACGATAGCGGCGTTTACGCTGGCGGAAATCCTGGCGGCAATGGTCTTCATGGCCATCGTCATCCCTGTGACGCTGGAGGGTTTGAGCATTGCCAGCCGGGCTGGTGACGTGGCAGTGCGCAGACTTATCGCCACGCGCGTGGCAGAGCGACTGCTCAACGAAACCATTATCATGAAGCAATCGAACGTGGCTGTGCGCAACGGTACCAGTCAGGAAGGCCCGGTGGCGCTTCGTTGGACAGTCCGTAGCGAGCTTTGGAAGCAGGACATCATGCGCCAAATCTCCGCCGAAGTCTTGTTCACGGCGCAGGGTCATGAATATTCAGTCTTACTGACAACATTGGCCCGCTAACAGCGATGAACCCAAAAAACACTACTCCCATTATCCCCATCATTCCTATTCCACGCGTCAGCAGAAATGCCAGCAGCGCTACCGCCTTCACGCTGATCGAGGTGCTGATTGCGGTTGCCATCTTTGCCATCTTGCTGGCAGCCATCGACGGGCTTCTCTTTGGGGCAATGCATTTGCAGGCAAAGGCCACCGACGCCATCGACGCAGTCCTACCCACCGATCAAGCGATAACGGTCATCAAACGCGACATTGCGGGCATGGTTCCTTCCAGCGGGCCGATCTGCGGTTCAGTGGTCGGCGGATCCTACGCGGGCACAAACACGCTGAATGCCGCAGGTTTGTTGGGCCTGATCAGCCTCGAAATCTACACCACGACCGGCATTGTGAATGATGATGATAGCTGGTGCGATGTTCAAAGGGTTGATTACTCACTTCAAAACTCGACGAACGGGGGCGGTGCCATCGGAAGGGATCTCGTGCGTTGCGTCAGCCATAATCCGCTCCCATTGACCCCTGAGATTCTGGATCAGCAGCGATTGCTCGAAGACATCTGGAAGCTGGAAGTCATGTTTTTCGACGGCACAAACTGGGTCGATTCCTGGGGATCACCCGATTCCGGAACCGCCACCAATCTCCCGACCGCCATCCGGTTCCGAATCGATTTCGCCACCGAGCGTTCATCCGCCCAAATCAAAGCGCCACTGGAACTGCTTCTCCAGGTTCCGACGGCTCTGGTCAACACCAACTCCTGATGAACGCCAGCCGACAATACCCAGATCAAAAACATGGTGAGCGGAGCGCCATCCTCATTATTGTCATGTGGATTGCGTTTGGCCTGGTGAGCCTGGCGCTTTATTTCGGACACTCGATGGTCCACGAGCTTCGAGCAGCCGACAACCGCGTTGCCGGCGCCCAAGCCGAGCAAGCGATTGAAGGCGCGGCCAGATACATCAGTTTTGTGCTCTCAAACAACCCGGGAAGAATGCCCGATTTGCGCTACTATCGCTATGAAGATGTCCCCATTGGCGACGCCACTTTTTGGATACTGGGCCGGGGCGACGCGATCAATGCCTCCGCCGTCAACACCCCGGTGTTCGGTCTGACGGATGAAACCGGCAAGCTCAACGTCAACAACTGCACTCGAAGCAACCTTCTGTTTCTTCCCCGCATGACTGATAACGTGGCCGGCTCGATTTTGAATTGGCGGGACAAGAGCAACGAAACCAACAGCAACAACAGCGGCGCAGCCACCGAGCTGACCTACTCCGCGCTCAACCCTCCGTATTCCATGAAGGGCGCCAATTTCGAAACCATAGGCGAGCTGCGCCTGGTTTACGGGATCAACATGGACCTGCTTTACGGACGCGATGTCAACTTGAACGGTCTGGTTGACTACAACGAAAAAAGCCTGGATGTTCCAACAGGCTACGACGCCAGCGGCGCCACCGTGGACGGCGGGCTGTTGGAGTATTTAACCGTCTATTCAAAGGACCCCAACCTGCAAACCAACGGGTCGGCGCGTGTCAATGTCACGAACATGACCGGCATGGCAGCGTTGCTGGCGCAGAACCTCAGCGATGCCAAGTTGATCGGCAACCTGACCAACACGCCTTCTGTACCGCCCATGCGCAGCCTTTTGGAATACTACGTAAGGCACATCAACGATGGACTGACTGAACCCCAGTTTGAAACCATCTACGATTCCATCACCGTCAGCAATGGAACCATGACCGGGATGATCAACGTCAACACCGCAAGCCGGGTGGCGCTCGAATCACTTGACGGCATGACCTCCGCCATGGTTGAAACACTGATCAGCTATCGCTCGGCAAATCCCGATCACATAAAATCGATTGCCTGGGTTGCCACCGCATTGAAAATCACGGACATGGCGGATTTGCCACAATGTCACCCGCAATTGACAACTCACACCTACCAGGTCGCCGCAGACATTGCGGCGCTGGGGCTTCATGATCGCGGCTACCGCCGTGTCAAATATGTGTTCGACACCAGTTCTGGCGTTCCTCAAATCATTTATCGGCAGGACCTCACTCATTTGGGCTGGGCGCTTGGGAAGGACATTCGCGACAAGATTTGGAGCGGCAAGGATTTAAGATGACCTTTAAGAAACAAAGACCTTCCTCAATTCTCGGTCTCGCCTTTGACGGAAACCGGCTTGAAATCGCCGTGTTGCGCCGCGCCAATGGCCACTTTCAAGTTCAGAAGTCAGCTTCGGCTCAACTGGCGCTATCCCCGCTGACCGGCGATCCGGAACTGGTCGGACGCGAGATTCGCAATGTCCTTGATCAGGCTGACATTCGCGAAAAACGGTGTGTCGTGGGCCTGCCTCTGAGCTGGATGCAAACCCTCCAGGTCAGCGTTCCAGACCTTTCCAAAGAGGACATCGAAAGCTTCCTGCAAATTGAGACCGAGCGCGGATTTCACAGTGACCCTGCAACCCTGACAGTGGCTCAGTCGCGCTGCCAGATGGCCAATAACCGCCAGGCAACACTGCTGGCAGTGCCCCGATCCCAGATCGCCAATCTTGAAACCGCCCTCAAGGCCGCTCAACTCAAGCCGGCCAGTCTATCGCCAGCCATCGCCGCAATGCATGAACCGCAGAGTTCGAACGCGCTGGCGCTTTCCGTGGGCGCTGGCAGCATCGACTTGCAAATCTCATGCGGTGGCGGCATCTCTGCGCTACGGTCTCTTGAGGGGGCTGTCGAAAGCGAAGGCAATCAGAAGCGTTTGGACGCGGATGTCGCCGCGCGTGAAATTAGAATCACATTGGGGCAGTTGCCGGCGGAATTTCAAGCCGGACTCAAGAATCTTAAGGTTTTTGGCCGTGGAGAATTGGCCAGGCGGTTTGTCGCAGACATCACGCCCCGCGCTGAAGCGATGGGCCTGAAAATCGAATTGCTGGACCGTTGCGCTCCGGGCTGTTTCGAAAATGTGACGCCTGGAGAAACGCCGCTTTCTCCTGCTCTTGCGCTTGCGGCCCGGTTCCTGAGCGGCACGACCCAACCGCTGGAGTTTCTGCCTCCGAAAATCAGCCCTTGGCGGCGTTTTGTTTCCACCAAGGTTTCAGCCCGGAAAATTGGCCTGGCTGCCGGGGCTGTGGGCGGAATCATGGCCCTCATTGCGGGCGCTTTCCTTGCGCAGGAATATCAAATCTCAACGCTGAACGGCAAACTCCTTGTCACTGCATCAAAATACAGCGAACTGGATGAGGCGCAAAAGCAGATTCGACGCTTCCGTCCGTGGTTTGACGAATCCTTCCACACTTTGACACTTCTGCGCAGGATCACTGAGGCATTTCCAGAAGATGGACGCGTCACTGCCAAGACGTTGGAAATTCGCGAAACCGCCCTGGTAACCTGCTCCGGCACTGCCAAAGACAATCAGTCACTGCTCAGGGTGCTCGAAAAACTGCGAGCCACCAAGGGGTTCGGCGACGTCAAACTGGAGAATGTTCGCGGCCAGGCTCCTGTCATCTTCACCTTCAACCTTCAATGGCTGGGAGATTCCGCTAATGCAAATTAAAAACCGTCAACAACTTTTGTCGATTCTGGCTATCGGCAGTCTCGTGCTGCTCGGAGGCGACCGCCTTATCATCAGTCCGCTTATTTCAAGCTGGAATGCTCGCAGCAAGAGCATCGTCGAGTTCAAGGCCCAGCTCGACCAACATGCGCAATTGATCTCCCGCGACGCCATCATCCGCTCCCGGTGGGAACACATGCGCACCAACACGTTCCAAGGCGACACCTCCAGCGCCGACGATCAAATGTTCAAGGCGTTCGATCGATGGTCAACCGCCAGCAAAATCACCATTTCGTCCATCAAGCCGCAATGGAAACAATCCGAAGACGACTATACAACCCTCGAATGCCGGGCGGACGCCTCGGGAGATATGGAGAAAATCGCCCAGTTCTTGCATGAAATCGAAAAGGATCCGCTGGCGATCAAAATTGAAGCGATAGAGATTACTTCTCATGATAACGACGGGCAGCAACTGTCGCTCGGCTTGTCGCGGAGTTTTCAAACCAGGAATTCTTTGTAGTTTTCAAACCAGGAATTTTTCATTTTTGACAGTTTGTGAAAAGGAGCTGCGGTTTTTCTTTGGCATTGGGAGGCGCAGCCAAGACGGAATGATGGCCGCTTGGAT
>CAIUEN010000134.1 GCA_903898185.1 uncultured Verrucomicrobiales bacterium | reverse complement strand
TCCGATGCGACAACCGACAGGGCGAAGTAGGTTGACAGTGCGCTTGCAACAATCGCTTGGTCATCAAACGATTCTCGAATTTTGCGAATCACGCGCTTGTCCTGCCAAGAGAAAGGAGTGTTCAAGCAACCTCCTTCCTTGCCAAAGTTTTAAAAAGGTCATTTGACTTCTGCGGGGCTGAGAGTATGGTTTGCATAGGTTGTGTGCGCGGCGCGTTTTCCCGAAAAGATTCGCGCCGCTTTTTTATTGATTGATTCACAAGACTTCCTTATCCGAACTGCCAACCTCATCATCTCTAGCCATTTCCCAGATTCGCTCCTTCTCCTTGATGAGAAATCCCAAAAAGTAGGGAAGCCTGACCTTTAATCGCTTTGCCGATATTCCGGTAAACTTAATAGCCACACCCAATGATGTCGGCCTCGTTCCGGCGAGTATCTGCATCGCGCGACTTTTGGCGGGTTTCTTGTAGCGTTTCACGATTGCCCTCCTGTTTGCTGACGCAATAGGGCAGTGCGCACAGTTTCCCAATCATACAGACACCGTCTGCCTAATTTGATGTATGGCACTAACCCTCTGGATTTCCAGAGACCCCACGTTCGGCGGCATACAGGAATTCTTTTGAGAATTTCAGCTTCACTCAAAAAACCGCCATCTTGCGTTTGATCGTTCATCGAGCACCTCCAACCTTCGTGGTGACTTGCGAGCATTCGCCAGCGGAAAGACCCATGCGCTCAATTGCTTCAATATCGCCAAGTCGATACCTAAGCCTTCGCTGATTGAACCAGACGGGCTTTAAACGCTTGTCCCGGCAAACAGTGTGAGCGCAGCAATTCCAGCGTTTCGCCACTTGTGCGCGGGTAAGCAATTGATTTTCTGAGACGTTTGTCTGACGTCCCGTGTTTTTGACTGTCGATTCGTTCATAACTGCTGTAAATCATACGCGAGAGTCAAACGAAAACAACCTTTATTTTTGACAGCAATCCGCTATAAGGCTCTAAACGGTAGTGTCTTAGGCGGTGTGGTCAAGGGTTGTAATTTACAGCATGGGGGGTGGCTATAAACGCGATGGCGCAGTGTGAGAGATGGACGTTACCTTATCGCGTTAAGCTCGCTATCAGGCTTCCATTTTAGCACGTCAGAATTGCTCTGATTATTGCGCGGATTTGCTCACTGATTGAATTTGGTTTCTTGATGACGTTTACACCGCTGAAAAAATCTTTCAATTTCCTTGTTTTTTTGGAATTTGAAACCGGGAAAAGAATCAAAAACGCAGTTTAACTCCGTTCGATTTACGCCACGAAGAAGACTATCCGATGCGTTGACGTGGTGCTATTGCACCTAAATGCCAAACATTGCGGCCAATGGGACGACATTCCCGGCGGAGTTCGGCGGCAACACGGCGAACCACTTCTTGGCTTCGGCCTCAGTCGCCAAGCCTCGATAGTTTGCATGGAGAATCTGAGGGCTTGTCCCTGCTAACTCAGCGGTTTTGATCTCGCCACGCTGAATGAATGAAAAACTTACGAATCCATGCCGTAGCCCGTTGCGCTTTGAAGGCACGTTGACGGATTCACGTAATCGGGCAAATTCGGTGATGAATGAGTTTACCGGCTGGCTCCAGATTGGGCCGGTCATGTTCTTAAACGGAGCTAGCCATTGCGCCAGAGTGGGCCTAGGCCGTAGAAAAACGACCAGTTTTCCACTTCAAGAAATGCCCACTTTTTGGAACCAATAACCGTCCTGAATTTGAGGGGTAATTACGATGCACAGACCGGCGTTCCCACGCGGAAATGCTTTCCCCAACAATAGTT
>CAIUEN010000133.1 GCA_903898185.1 uncultured Verrucomicrobiales bacterium | reverse complement strand
GTCCCCCAGAAAACGAACAACTCAGGAACGCCGCCATTTTCTTGACTCTATAACAAGTTAGGGAGTTGGAAGAAAATATCATACCAGAGGGCGGAGCTCAATGAGACCTTCCCATTAGGCAAAATGGCTGATCGCTGCCCAAAAATCGCGGGTACTTTTGAATCTTCCAACTCCCTTAGCGCTTATGGGGCGCTTGGGTGGGGGAGCGAGTGGATTCTATTGCGCAGCAAGAGTAACCGTGACGTTCTCTTCCCGCATGCTGGAGCAATGGGCATTGGTCTATTTGGATCCTGTGAACACTTACGGCACCTCAGAATTGGGTGAATTCTGAGAGTCTCTTTCGGAATGTGCGAGACCTCTGTTCATCCACGATGCCAGAGGGGGCCGAACTTATGGTTAGCCAAGAAATTGTATAATCATCAAGACACGATTTCAGGGTTTGCGCCTCAAAACACCGAGGAATCACTTGTTAGCCCAAAAAAAGCGTCGATTCCAATCCATCTTGGACAGTTCGGACAACTTTCTCCAACTCCTTATATATTTCCCCCTTCCCACCCTACCATCATGCTTTATCGCGTAAGTGAAAAAAAACTGTCCGAAGTGTCCGAGAATTTCGCATATTGAGCAATTCTTTGGCTTACCCTGTAGGCCGTCACACCCGTCATTGGTGGCTTTCCAGCGGGCAAGCGTGTCTGAACTGGGTCACTTGGCAGCCCAGTTCGTGAGTTACTTCATTCAACGCCTGGCTACCGCTTTGGAGCAATGTCATGCGTGGTCTGGCACTGCTGTTCCTTCTTTGTGATCTGATGAAAACCAGCGATTGACTTTTTCCTTATTATTGTTTTAATTTTCACATGTGGCTTTTTTTTTATGTTTATTCCAGCGTGGTGGTTACCACGCTAAGAGCTACTCTTCAATTTTCAACTGCTCTTAGGATATCCTCCGAAAGTCATGCATACTAAGAGTTTAGAAAACAAAAAAGTTCATTTGAAAAGGTTTTTGTAAAATTCAGACTAAAATGAGTTATGATGCTCAAGTATTTATTTGCCAGTCTAAGTTTCTTGATGGGTGCTTTAAATTACCTTAGTCCTTCAGCTCGGCTTTTGGCAACCAGCAAAAGACGATGGGCTTGTTTGATGGGGTGGATTGGGCTTGCGCTCTCTGTTTCTTGCCTCTCCAGCCAGGCTCAATGGATGACACAATCCATTCTGGTTAAACCCGGTTGGACAGCCATCTACCTCCACATTGACGCCTCCAGTCAGAGCCTCGATCAACTTGTCGGCGGTGACCTGGCCAACCCAATCTCCGAAATCTGGCTCTGGAAATTCTCGTCCGGCTTGGCTCAGTATATTGATTCACCGCTTTCGCCGCTCAATGGCACCAGCCAATGGATCACTTGGTTGCGCTCTTCTCCGGGGGTGCCCAGCACATTGTTGAACTTGTCGCCCAACGCAGCTTATCTGATCCACTCGACGGCAACCAATAACTACACTTGGCGCATCAAAGGCAAACCAGCCCCTCCGAGCTATATATGGGACATCTCCGGTCTCAATCTCATCGGCTTTGCAACCCCCTCCACCAATCCTCCAAAGTTCATGAATTATCTGGCCCCGGCCAAGTCGATCAATGGTATTACCGAGCTTTACCAATACTCAGGCGGCAACTTGGACATATATAACAATCCGGGGCCGGTGGTGCAGTATAACACCTCCGTAACCTGCGGACAGGCATTTTGGATTCGCGCCGCAAATGTCAATAACACCTACTTCGGCCCCTTTAAGGTCGTTCTGCCCAATACCACGGGCATTGATTTTGGCGATTCTGCCAGCCAATTCAGCCTCTCTCTTCACAATGCCACTGTCAGCAATCTGACGGTGACGGTGAAGTTGCTCTCCTCGGAAACGCCGCCGTCCAATCAGACTCCCATTGTCGGCACGCCGCCGCTGCTCGTGCGCGGAGCGCTCAATACCAGCAATTTGACCTACGCCTGCAATGTTTTGAACAGTGGAGGTTCCCAAAGTTGGACGTTGGCTCCCAATGGCCAATCCGGCTCGGACATCGTCGTCTTTCTCGGCATCAACCGTTACGTTCTGACAAATAATCCCGGGAAACTCTATGCGGGCATCCTCCAGTTCACCGATTCCCTCGGTTTTTCGGAGGTGAATGTGCCGGTCTCGGCCCAATCGGCTTCGCCCGCCGGTTTGTGGGTTGGCAATGCCAACGTGACGCAGGTTAGCAGTTATCTCAAGAGCCACCAGATCGACGCCAATGCCAATCTGGTTGTCAACAGCAATGGTTCTTATGTTGTTACTGGCATCAATACCAATCAGGGTGCCGTCGCCTCCCCTTTTCCGCTTCGTCTGATTATTCACAATAGAGGTAACCAAAGCTTACTGCTCCAGCGCGTCTTCTACGGCGTGCGCCAGGAGACGAATGTCGTAGTCGCCACCACCGAGAGTGTTCTCGATCCTGCTCATTTGGACACGGCCCGGCGCATCACTGCCAACCATCTCCCTTGGTCCGCCACCAACGCATCTTGGGCGATGAGCGGCCAACTGGCTTTGGGCGGTGTTTTGAGCGCCCAAGTAGCCACCGATTATAACGACCAGGCCGTCAATCCATTCCTTCACACCTATCATCCCGACCATGACAATTTGGATGCCAGATTCGAGAATGAATTGGCCTGCGGCCAGGAGTCTTATCAAATCTCCCGGCAAATCACTTTGGCCATATCGGCCCCTGGCAATGACTTCACCAGCCTGACCACAGCATCAGGCACCCTTTCCGGCAATTATCATGAAACCATTACCTTGGGCGGATTGGGCGCCGCCACACGCACTTTCAATGTCAGTGGAGTTTTTGCCATCACCCGCATCAGCCCCATTGCCACTCTGACCACCCGGTAAAACCCGAAATTCTCAACCCATAAACCATCTAAAATCCAAACCTTGATATAGCATTCGTTATGAAAATGAAAAAGCCCATCATCCTTACAGCCTTGCGCAAAAGTTTCCTCCCGCTTCTGCTGTCTGCCGTGTTGCGCGTCCCACTTTGCCACGGGGCCACCGGCAATCCCCCTGACTATATGACCTACCAGGGCTTCCTCACCGACGCCAATGGCAATGCTCTGGGCAACACCAACACCGGGCCAAAAAATTACAATGTCATTTTCAAATTCTGGGACAGTCAGACCGGCGGAAGCAACATTTGGGCCGAGCAGCAGACCGTGACGGTGGATAAAGGCTATTTTAGTGTCCTGCTCGGCGAAGGCAATTCTGTCACTCCAGTGTCACACACGGCACTCTCCAAGTTGTTCTCCAACAATACCGCCTCCGACCGCTTCGTGGAAATGACCGTCAAAAGCATCGGTGCCAACGGTTCCGATGTGACCATCATGCCACGGTTGCGCCTGCTTCCCTCTCCCTATGCCTTTCTCGCGGCTAATGCTGTTAATGCTGTTAATGCTGTTAATGCTGTTAATGCTGTTAATGCTGCCGGATTGGTCAACAGCGGCAATTCGCAAATAGTTAATATCACCAACTTGTTTGTCGGCATCAACAAGGCTAATCCGGTCTCGGCTCTGGACGTCAATGGTGCCGTTACTGCCACGACGTTCTCCGGCAGCGGCACTGGGCTGACAAATTTAAACCCGACTAACTTAAGCAGTGTCATTCCCGATGCCAAGCTGTCCACAAATGTTCCGCTACTCAATGCCAATCAGACGTTTACTGGCTCAAACACGTTCAGTCAGGTAGTGGTCATTTCCAACAAGACGCCGCTCTTGCGGTTGCTTGGAACAAGCGGCACGAACATGCTGGATTTGGCAGCGTATGATCCGGGCACTTATTACGCGCCATCCGCGCGTTTACAAGCTAGTTCTAACAATTGGGGAAGCAGTTTGGATTTTTTAATCAAAAAACAGGGAGCCAATACTAATCCGCTGATTTCGCGTTTGCATCTGGATGCCTGTGGCAACGTAGGCATCGGCACTAATAATCCCACAGAACTGCTTGATGTGCGTGGGAATATTAAGTTAGGCTCGAATGGTAATCAATTTGCGGCTAGTGGGGATGAAAATTTAAGAATTATTCGGGGATCAGTGCATCGTGACGGCTTTATAATGTCCGGGAGCGGCTTTACTGTAACTACTAATGCTAGGTTGTTTATTATCAACTTTAACCAACCGTTTTCTAGTACACCAACTGTAATAGTGTCAATAAATCTCGCAGTCCCAACAAATAGCCTGCCATATTCTGCTATTTATTCTGAGACGGCCTACGTTCAGTCTGTAACCAACAATCAAGTCACTATTACAGAGTACTATGTAGATACGGGAACGAGGAGGGATTATGGCATTGACTTTATTGCTATAGGCCCAAAATAATCTCTAAATTAGATCGACTTATTTATTATCCATTTAATTAAACAAGAATGAGAGTAAATGATTGATGGTGAGATATATTGGCGATTTGTTAATTACTTATGAATCAAAATCTTTGCATCTTGTTATCCCTTGTTGGGCTGATGAGCGGCTCGTCGCGACTGTTGGCGCAATTCATTGGCTCAGTGGAATACAGTCAGCGCGACGCCACTTATAACTGGCAGTCCCAGCGCGGAGTGCCGATTTCTTCAGTGACCAATGCGCCCATCGGTTCCGATGGGCGCATGCCGTCCGCCTCGGTGACAACCAACCAGTTTCAGGGCTTGGTTTCTTTTGGCGCTGTCACCGCGCCATTCGACTGGTTGTCCGTAAGCAACTCGTCCATTCTCTCCGGTACCGTTGCTTTCTCCTCCGATGTGGCGGTTGCCATGCAACTGCCGGTGGGCAGGACCAACGGCACCAACAAGGGGCCAAACAACCCGGTTTGCATCGTGTTGCGCCGTGCCCAGATTAGCGCGCCCTATTTGAGCCGGAATGTCTCCTTTCCCTTCGGCAGCATTGTCTCGGTGCCTGAGACGGATATAAATGGTGTACTGTTGACAAATGTCGCTCCTGCGGATTATTGGATGTCGCAGCCTTACTCGGGCACTAACGACACCAACGTGTCATATTACTGGAGTAAAAACGCCCAAGTGGTTTTTGCCACACAGCCCGGCCCCATTTCCATTAACTGGATCAGGAAGGAACCCAGTTCGGACACGAATTACACTAATCCCAATGGGCCGGACAGGTTTGTTCGCATTGATGCCGCCGATCATCAAGTTTACACCGCCAAATATATTGTTTCCGGAACTGCTGTCAAGCCGCCCCAGAAAATCTATTGGACGGAAGGTTCGTTCCAATCGCTTGGCTATCCCGTTTCTGTACCCAGCGCCCGGGTCACCGCCATTCAGGTGGTCTATAATCCCGCTTTTCCAGAGAAGGTTGAAACGCCCTACGCGGATCCCACCGTCGTGCTGATCACCGATTCCACCAATATGGTGCAGGAGTTTCGCACGCTTTGGTTTGGGAATGGTCAAATCCGCGCCTACAATGCCGAAGGGCGCGTCTTCGTTGAATTGCTTGGAGCGAATACATCAGGCGATAGGTCGGAGTATCTCGGCTTTGAAATCGTGGATGTCAGTAAGGCAGCGCCCCCCTCCGATGTGACGATTGAGCTGGGCGAGCGGTTGACCGCCTACCAGGATGGTTCGGATGATTCCAATCTCGATCCTTCGCCGATCCAGAATACTCTCGGCCAGCAGTTCTATTACCAGCACTCGTCGGGCAGCGGCAAGATACTCTATGCCGACCGCGCAACGCAGAACCGGAATGATTTGTTGGTTCACTGGCTCACCACGGGGGTGGCAGGCTTGAAATGGCCCTGCCTTTTTGATCGCTACTCTCTAGTCTGGCCAAGTGACCCGGCCAAATACAGCCACTATCTTCGCCCGCAGGTCGCAACCCGAGCCGAGGCCACCTTGACCGCCGTTCAGCTTGATGGTCAGGAAGCTCCCATGCTGGACTACCAGGACCCGCTTGACCAGACCCGCGGGTGGCTGACCACTTCGTATGTCTATTATACCTTTCTGAACACAAGCTATCCCGCCCATCGCGCCTTGCTGCGATTTGTTTCAGGCGATCAGGTTCGCTTCGAGCGCGTCTTTTCGTGGCTTGATTCAGGGATCAAGGATAACGCCTTCTTGAGCGATTCGGTGGCGACCACTCTCGACGCTTGGAATACGAACACCTCAAAACTGGCCTTTTCGGATTCTTTTGTCGCGCCATATATGACGAATGCGGCGGTGAATGTGGGAGACCGTATCAATGCTCCCGCCAACGAACTTGGTGCCACCGGCAATTATTGGGCGGGCTACCTTCTTGAGGCCAAAGGCAATGCGTTCAACCCCGGCGTTTACCTGAATCCCTTTGCGGTCGGCTTCAACAATGCCAATCATGGGGCGATCATTCCCGTCAACGCGATTCCCGGTCAAGACCAGTTGGAGGTCTGGTGGTTCCGGCGGAACAACGCCGATCCGGTGCAAGGGTTTCAGCCGGTCTATTGGCCAACGGTCATCGGCCATTATACCATCCAATGGCCCACTGGAACCAGAGAGATTATCATGGCCGGAAACGAAGGCAGCGGTCCTCTCGATAGTATCGAGGCCAAGGGCGAGATATATTATCAGAACGATCCCACGCTGCCCGGCTACAATCCCAATGAGGAGCACGCTCTCATGCTGGGCAGTCAGGCTTATGCCTTGCGCGACGATCTCAACACGATCACCAGTAACGGCTATACTTCTTCCGCCCCATTTGTCCTGATCAATTACACCGGTTCCGATGGCCGTCCGGCCATGAGCATTTTCAAGGTGCGGCGAGAGAGCCCCGAGGCGGGAATTCTCTTCGACTATGTGGTTTCGGCCGGCACGATGTTACAGGCCCCGATGCCGCTGCCATTGATGCAGCCTCCGATCGAAGGTGTCGGCGCATCCGCAACGAACTATAACACTGAACCATCCGACAATTCGCGCGATCTGCCGGTGGGTTGGAGCGAAGATGCCGGCAACGGTTCTTACGCCCTTTATCAGAAGTTCACTTTTGAGGATCGAAAAAACAATTTCTGGGTCTATCGCGGCCCGCACGCTGGCTTGCCGCCGCTCCAAGTCGGCCAATATGACGTAATCAGTAACATTTTCAAGTCTCTTCCCAACGCGACCGCTGTTGTTGGTCAGCCTTTTAAGTATTTCGTCCATATCTCACGTCTGGTTGAGTCTCTGACGATGTCCGACGATGAAACTTTGCCAGACGGCTTGTCCATTCAAACAACCAACGGCGCTCTGTGTATCGACGGCACCCCCACAATGTCCGGATCGAACTTGGTCACGCTCGTTATCACTGATTCAGGCGACAGCAGTTGTGTCACTAATTACTTTGTGATTAATGTTGCTACCAACGGGGAGGTTTCTGCATTGGGCCCGCTGGTCATTACCAGCACCAATCAGTACTCGCACACAATGGTGAGCTACACCAATCGCCCCCCGAACTTGGCGCAGGCGCCGACTCCATCCAACAGCTTCACCATGCGATACTATTACAAGACCCGGTCAGACTTTGCCTGGCCCGGTATCAATAATCCACCCGACACGGGCACGATTGTTCCCTACCTTCGTAGGGTAGATACAAATGGTGGTTTCGTTGGAGATGCAACAGATAAGATGACCGCAAGCTTGGACATCATCTATCGTCCGGTTTGGCCCGAAATCCAAAATCAGAAGCCGCTGCCCGTTTTGAATTCCGGCCAGACTCTGACCACCCCGGTCAACGGCTTGGCTGCTGTGCGTGGCCAGAGCAGTGTTCAGGTGCTTTACCAGCAGTCCATCGGCGCCAATTTTACCGATGCCCCCCCAAGCGTGACGCTCTACGACCCAACCGTCCAAAAGACATCCAGCCTTGTGTCGATGGGTGGGCTTCCGACCGGCGTTCTGGCTGTTCACTATCAGGATAAAATGTATTTCCAAAATCTGCCGCCCAACCTGGTAAATCGGCTTTATTACGATCCCCGCACAACTAATCTGGTTTTTCAAGGGCAGTTTATTGACGATCCTGTCGGCGAGAAATATCTGCTCCTGAATGTCTTGAGTGATGCTGATCTCACCGCAGCCCAAGGTCTTTGCCCAATTACCGACTCTGATTATCCCAATTGGGTTGCTGCGATTGCGAACCTGTCCACTTCAGTTTATACCTTCCACGAAGATCCCAAAGTGCCCGGCAGCTATGTTGTCAACACAAATGAAGGTGTGACTGTCACTAAAAACGCCACCCAAGCGGTGGAAATCAACAATGCCGATACCGCTGTTGACTCTTATGCTTTGGGAGCCACCGGTCCGGGCCAAGGCTACATCACCTACATCGTCGGCAATGGCCGCAACCCGGCACATGCCGCCGAGCCGGTCACCATTTACATTGCGCGTGTCGTCCCGCCGCTTTACAGGGGGGAATTGAAAGTGGTCGAATCTTCCAATCCGTTGAGTGAGATGATTACTTTCCAACACACCTCCGATTTGGCCGGACGATCCAGCGATTACGAATACGATTGGCGCATCATGCCGCCGGTCGATGGCCAGAAGCCTGCTGGAGACCGGGCCAATTGGGGGCCACTAGCCTATGGCAATGACATGACACACTATACTCTGGGAGGATCGGGCATTCAAGCTCTGAGCGACAACTACGTTACCATGCGTTACCGCTGCACCAATCAGTTGGCCAATCCTGTCCTCACCAACTGGTCGGATTGGGCGGAACCCATACTGGCCCAAGGCTGGATCAAACGGGTATTACAGGGCGTCAACCCATTCAATCAGCGCACCAAGGACCTGTTTGACAATCCAGCCAACACCACCGCCAGCATCATTAGCCAGGCGGGCACCCGCTGGGAGGGCGATATCCCTCTCAATCAAGCCTCGCTCACCAACTCCGGTCTGATTGAAATCTATGAGACCGTGCTCAACCGCGGCAAGGCGCTGAGCATCAATTCCACTCCCCCCATCAACTACGGCCCGGCCAATGACGCGCTGTTGCTGGCCGCCGGTTACCTCAACGACCTTTATATGATGCTTGGCAGCGAGGCATGGGCCAATGCGGCCAATCCGACGATTGGTTTCGGTACCGCTGACAAAACCTATGGCAGCATTGCCACTGCGCTGTTTTGCTTTCAGGGGCAGGAACCCTCCCTGCTGGAGCAGAATCTGGCCTTGTTGCGTGGACGCGACGATTTTCTCTCGCCTGGCGTGCGACTCAAGCCAGTCTATAATCGCCTGTTCTGGAATTATACCTACGGCATTAACGCTGGCGAAGTGATTTACGCCCTGAACTACAACATTAACGACCAGAACAACGATGGTGTTGTCGGCGCTGCCGATGCGGCCATGATGTATCCGCAGGCCCACGGCGATGCCTACGGCCATTACCTTACCGCCTTGATGAATTATTACTCCCTGCTGATGAATCCGAATTTCGACTGGGTGCCGCGCAGTGAAGCCGTCACTGTTCTGGGCGCGACGGTTGCGGTCGATTATCAGGACGAGCGCAAGTTTGCCTCGGCGGCGGCGGCGGTGGCGCGGGCCGGTTGGCAGGTGTTCGACCTGACCTGGCGGCAAAACTACCAGCCTGGCACGTCCGCCGGTTGGAGCTATTTCGCCACCAACCGGGTGAACCCCCAGCGAACATATGCCAATGTTCGCAGTGGAACCAATAATGTCACCCGCTACTGGGGTATGGATCATTGGGCCGCGCGTGTCGGGCAGGGTGCTTATATGAACTGGATTGTGGGCAATGCCATCCTCCCGCCGGTGGATACGGATTCCAGCCACCAAGGCATCCAGAAGGTGGATCGCACGACCGTGCCCGAACTCCAGGAACTACCCCAAACAGCAACGGCTCTTCAGAACGACATGGACAACGCCAATGCCGGGTTCACCCCGCTTGGCCTTTCGCAAAACGGTGTTCCTTTTGACATCAATCCCATCCAGGTCACCGGGGCCGACCCGCAGACCCACTTCGAGCAAATTTACCAACGAGCTGTGGGGGCGCTCAACAATGCAGTCGTTGCCTTCAACGATGCCCAGAATGTCACCCAACTGATGCGTTCGGAAGAGGATTCACTCTTTAATTTTTCCGCCGGCGTCACAGCCCAGGAGTTGGCTTATAACAACCAGTTGATCGAGCTTTATGGCACCCCTTACCCCAACGATATTGGCCCGGGACAAACTTATCCCCAAGGCTACACCGGTCCCGATCTTATCCACTACACCTATGTCGAAACCCCGGACACCAGCACGTATGGAGTTAATCTTCCGGACCCGACAGTCAGTGAGACCAATTATCTCTATATCGGGCAACTTCCCGCAGATTGGCAGAACAATATGTATCAGAACTTCGATTTCTATACCAACAGTGTCTCTGAGAATTATGACCAGAACACCAATTACATTCCCTTTGTCATCGGGCCCAATGGATTCTTCAACAAGCCGTCAACTTGGACCAGTCAGCGAGTCTCGCCCGGCAGTATTCAGCAGTCGATCTCAACTCTCGTCGCCGCCCAAAACAAGCTTCGCTTGGATACAGTGACCGTTGCCTTATACGACAAGAGTCTTCTCGACCGTGCCTTTGCGCTGTTTAACGCCCAAGCAGTCATTAACCAAGTAGATTTGGACACACAAAACAAAATCCTTGATTTACAGCAGGCCGTCAACAATGCGCAAACCGGATACAACATTGCCGATAAGTGGCTTACGTTACTAGCCCAAGGGTTAGATGATGCAGTAACATTGTTTACTACGACCATGCCTAGTACATTTATATTCGGTTTGGCGAGTGGTGGTGATGCAGCAAGAACTGCCCAGTTCCCGCTCGTTCTGAGTTTGGACGTGGCCAAACTCGTGCTGCTTACAGCGGACGCGGTTGGCTATACGGCGGCTCAGTCCCAAATGCTTACTGCACAACAGGCTATTACAGATTATTCAAAACTCTTGTCCACCGACCAAAACACCTTGAGTCTTCAGAATGCCGTGGACAGTCTGGGCCATCTATTAGCCACCGTTCAAGGAGACTACATCAAGCTCAATCAGGACCTGCGGGCTTTGAGTGATGCTCAGGCTGCCTATGATGCGCTGGTAGCCAAGGGTGGCCGCATTCAGAAGGAGCGCCAGGTGTATCGCCAACATGCGGCGGCGCTTGTCCAAGGCTACCGCACCCGCGACACCGCCTTCCGCCTTTTCCAAAATGAAAAGCTGGAGCGTTACAAGACGCTCTTCGATCTGGCCGCCAAATACGCCTACATGGTCGCCAATGCCTACGATTACGAGACCGGCCTCCTCAATACCGATAAGGGCCGTTCCTTCATCAACCGCATCGTCAGTTCCTGCGCTCTGGGCGTGATTGTAAACGGCCAACCGCAATACGCCGGCAGCTCCACCGGCGACCCCGGCCTATCGAGTGCTTTGGCCGAGATGAAAGCCGATTGGGATGTGCTCAAGGGCCGCCTTGGCTTTAACAACCCGGACGGCTACGGCACCACCGTCTCGCTGCGCACTGAGAATTACCGGATTTTCTCCGGCGCCGACGGCGACACCCACTGGAAGAGCGTTTTGCATCAAGGCTATGTTAACAATCTGCTCCAAGACTCGGATGTCAAACGCCACTGCATGCAAATTGACGACGGCAGCGGCCAGGCCGTGCCCGGCATCGTGCTCACGTTCAGCACTGTCATTGCCGATGGTCAAAACCTCTTTGGCCAGGCACTGGGGCCCGGCGATCACAATTACAGCTCCAGCTCATTTGCCACAAAGATATTCTCGGTGGGCGTCGATTTCGACGGCTATATCGGCATGGACAACCCCTCCGCCAACAGCAGCAGCGGCGGGGCCTCGCCTGCGGACCCAACCCTGGACCCCAATGCTCTGGCTGCCACGCCTTATGTCTATCTGATTCCTTGCGGCACGGATGCGATGCGCAGTCCGCCGCTCGGAGATGTCAGCACCATTCGCACTTGGAACGTGGATGATCTGGCTGTTCCGCTGCCATACAACATCAGCGCGTCAGACTTCTCGACGACGCCTTTCTATACCTCCGCCAATTCACTCTCCGAGCCGCTTTTTACCGTGCGCAAGCATCAGGCATTCCGGCCCGTCTCGACGACAAGCGTCTTCAACACCGGCATCTACGGGGCAACCGGGGCGTTGCAGCCTTCCCAATACACGAACAAACGGCTTATTGGCCGCTCGGTTTGGAACAGCCAATGGAAGCTGGTCATCCCCGGCAAGACACTCTTGGCCGACCCGAAACAGGGGCTCAGCCGGTTCATCAATTCGGTGAAGGATGTAAAACTTTACTTCGTCACCTATTCTTACTCCGGCAATTAAACATCTCAATCTGACTTATGAAACGAATTCACTGTCGCAGCTCTGAAATGGGTGCTTCCGCCTGTTGAATCCATTGACCTTGTTCATTATGCAAAAACTCTTCTCATTCCGTTTCGCGACAATCCCCCGGGGGGCACCTGTCATCGTAATGGCGTTGCTGGCCATTCTCCTGCGCATCCCTGCTGCCCAGGCTTTTCCGCCCGCGCCGGACGGTCTTATCTATGGCCTAGTAAAGGACCAATACGGTGCGCCATTGATGAACACTCAAGCCAAGGTTGTATTGATCACCTCGGACGGCAAACAGATCGTGAACACGGTTGTGCCGGGCCTTGCCATCGGCGTCAACTACATGCTGAGCGTGCCGATGGATGCGGCCGTAACGTCCGACCTTTACACAGCCAACGCTCTGATGGTCGGAACGCCGTTCAAGCTTTACGTGGTCAGCGGCTCGACTACCAATCTGCCTATTCAAATGACGGGTGCTTCCGTCCTGTTGGGCAAGTCCGCCAAGCAAACCCGGTTGGATTTGACTTTGGGCGTCGATTCCAATGGCAACGGCATCCCCGACGCTTGGGAGAAGTTATTCCTGGCAGACATTAATACAAACCTGGCTCTGACGAATCTGAATGCGGGCGTTGACTATGCCCACAGTGGGCGCACGCTCATGCAGGAGTTTTTGCTGGGTAACCATCCTTTCAATCCTCAAGGCATCTTCGATGTCCGGTTGGTAACTTCCAATGACGGGGCGACGTTACTGGAATTTACCACCATGTTTGGCCGTTCCTACACTGCGCTAGGTTCCTCCGACCTCAAAACTTGGACACAGCTTTCCTTCACCATTCCGAGTGAAGGTTCCACCCCTGCGGTGCGCGCCTTTTATTATGCCTCTGATATTCGCACACTGCAGATTCAGATCATTCAGCCCGTTGGCGGCTCGCAGATGCGATTCTTCAAGCTCCTGCTCCAGTGAGTTTGTTCCGCCCAAGTAAAATCAAGGTCATCCTCTGGATCGGCGGCTTTGCGGTCGCTCTGGCTCTGGTTTATAGTTTTATGCTGCGGGTGCATCCGGGCAACTTGGAGGTTCCTCGGGCCGGTCTTTTGCGCCGCGATGAGCTTTGGTATCAAATCGGGCGGACGAATCCCTTTACAGGTGTGATGATTGAATTCTATTCCGACGGCGCGTTGCTCTCCCGCTCCATGATTTCCAACGGCCAGCTCAATGGCCTTTCCGAAGGCTGGCATACAAACGGCCAGATGCAAATCCGCGAGTATTACAGCGCCAACCTCTCGGATGGGCTTCGTACCAAGTGGTATCCTGATGGCAATAAATTTTCAGAGGCGATGATTGTGCAAGGCAAAATAGAAGGGACTTTTCGTCGCTGGCATGAGAATGGGACGCTGGCTGAAGAAATCGAAATGTGCAATGGCAAGCCCGACGGAGTGGGGAGCGCTTATTACAAAAACGGCTCTTTGAAAACCGAATCCCAGATGCGCAATGGTCAAGTGATCAAGCAAACCTCTTGGAAGGAAGGCGAGCGCCAGCCGAATTAGAATTGGGGCAAACTAGTACAGAATCTATTTAATATTGTTATGCAGAAATATGACGTATAAAACATGGTAAACTATAATGTTATTAAGTAGTCGCTACACTAGTGTAATGTCCCATAAATAGCATAGACATACAGCGGTTTCACAAGAGGGTTCGGATTTAGCCCGACTTTTAATCAATTGTTGAGCAGATTTCTTTTCTGTGTAATTTCAGACTTCCTGATGTCGGGGAAATAACTTAAGACTGTCTGATATCAAAAACCGTTCGTCTCTCCGGGAAGTTATCGCCAAAACGCCTTAAATGGTCTCACCCAATAATCTCCGATATTTGAAAAATGCGGGGACGAGGTCAGGAAGTCTGAGGATTGGCATGGATGCCCCTAGGCCGTAGAAAAACGACCAGTTTTCCACTTCAAGAAATGCCCACTTTTTGGAACCAATAACCGTCCTGAATTTGAGGGGTAATTACGATGCACAGACCGGCGTTCCCACGCGGAAATGCTTTCCCCAACAATAGT
>CAIUEN010000132.1 GCA_903898185.1 uncultured Verrucomicrobiales bacterium | reverse complement strand
CCCTCGCAGATCAATCTCTGCGAGGGGCTCAAAACCACCGTCGGCTAATCAAGGAAACTGGGGAGATTCCAGTTGCTTCCATCAACATCTGTGCAAAAAACAGCTCCCCTTTGCCTCATTCTTCTTGTCCGCGCTCAGTACGGTGGAAACCAATAAGGGATGCAGGGAGAGCCGTACCATTGTCACATGCCCGGTCGAGGCGGAAAACATTGGTTTTCCCATGGCCGCGCAAGTCGCGATGCTCGTGCGTCAGCACGCTGGACGCAAGGATGAGACGGCGGCCTTGGTGACAAGTCGGCCTGCTGAGAAACTCAACGCCCAACAATGGTTGGGTGTCAATCGACAGGGGTGGGGAATTGAAAGTGGGCTTCATCAACAACTGGATATCTCACTCAATGACGACCGCTGCCGCATACGCAACGCCAATGGGTTATGGGTCTTGGGAATGTTTCGCCGACTGACCAACAGCCTTTTCATGGGATGGCGCTCCGGTCAACCCAACCCAGAATACAAAACGATCACCGATTTTCAAACCGTCATGGGCGAGGATAATTTGGCTAAAGCCATACGTCTGGTAACCCGTAAACAACCAACCCTCTGAAAACCTTCATGTGATTTCCCCAATCCTCGCCTAAAAAATTGTTGCACCTAGGAAAACGATGCTTTTTATTCTATATGTTTTGTATAGATGGAGCTCTACAATTTCAAATTGGATTTCCGTTTCAAATAGCTCTGAACAAATGGGGGGAAGGGTATTGGGCCGACAGTTCCAATTATCTCCCCCTAATAAATCTCTGCCACAGAGGAGCGAGTTTAGAACACCCCTGTGCCTGAATCGTTACTCGCATTTTAGGATTCCCACCGCTGGAGATTGCACTTTAGACTCCGCCCATGCGTATTTTATCCGGCATTCAACCGTCTGGCTCGCTGCATCTTGGAAACTATTTTGGGATGATGAAGCCTGCCATCGAGCTCCAGGATCAGGGCGAGGCTTTCTATTTTATTGCGAATTACCATTCGATGACCTCGCTGGTCGATCCCCAGGCCCGACGAAGCAACACTCTGGATGTCGCCTTGGATTTCCTGGCCTGCGGGCTCAATCCCAGTAAGACGGTGTTCTTCCGCCAATCTGATGTGCCTGAGGTGACGGAGCTTGCCTGGATTTTAACCACCGTCACTCCAATGGGCCTGCTGGAACGCTGCCACAGCTACAAAGACAAAATCGCGCGAGGCATCTCGCCCAGTCACGGTCTCTTCGCTTACCCGGTGCTGATGGCAGCCGACATTTTGCTCTATGACTCGAACGTGGTGCCAGTCGGCAGGGATCAAAAACAGCACGTCGAAGTCACACGCGATATCGCCATCAAGTTCAACGAGACCTACGGACAGACGTTTGTCATTCCTGAGGAGCGGATTCGCGAAGATGTGGCGTCGGTTCCCGGAATCGACGGCCAGAAGATGAGCAAGAGTTACGGCAATGCCATCGAGATTTTCGGAGAAGAGAAGCCTCTGCGCAAACGGATCATGAGCTTGGTGATGGACAGCCGCAGCCCACAGGAGCCCAAGCCGGATGCCGATAAAAACATCGCCATCCAATTGCTCAAGCTGGTTGCTCCCCCCGAAGTCTCCAAAGATTACGAAGATCGCCTGCGCGCCGGTGGGCTGGGCTATGGCGATCTCAAAAAGGCTTTGTTCGAGCATTATTGGAACTCGTTTGCGGCCGCCCGTGCGAAGCGCGCTGAGTTGGTCGCCGACTTGCCCTATGTCGAGCGCGTGCTCGCAGAAGGCGCTGCCAAGGCGCGGACACTGGCACAAAAAGTCCTCAAGCGCGCCCGAATCGCTTCTGGGTTGGAGTAGGCCCGGCGAACCCGAGACGACGCAGCCAGGGTGTTGAATTGATGGGGGTTTCCATCTAATAAGTTACCGCAGCATTTGTTCACTGTTTTCTTCTTTTCAGCAACACCTGGCTTTAGCCAGGTGTCAGGCGCAAGCCAATGAAATCGAGCCGTTTTAACGGCTTTTCCTGCGCTTTGAAGCCGTTAAAACGGCTGAAAACTCATATTCCAAGCGTAACACCCGACTAAAGTCGGGTGTTACTGAGATGGCAATTATCAGCATGAACTATTTTTCCTCAATTCAACACCCTACGACGCAGCCGTCGTACGAATTCACGTCTTTTGATTGGATGCCATCCGGCCATGAGCATGCTGATTCAGATCAATTCCAGCCAATTTGGGCAACCGGTGACCAAGCTGAAGCCCAACCAAAATCCAATCCTCCAATGTCGAACGTAACATCTGCTCGCATTCTCGCAAGGTTTTGCCAAAGCCGACGACGCCATGCAATTTGGGAATCTCCCCGGCAAACGTTCCATCTTCAAGCTTGTCATAAAGCGCCAACTCCAGAGCTGCTTCAAGGTATGCCGTCAAAGGAAACATAACTGTCTTCAAAACAATTCCCTCTGTTCCGATTCCAATTTCAATTTCGATTTCTGCCAATCTTCTTGCAGACTTGCCAGGAATTCCTGCTCGTTCAAGATCGCGACGCCCTGTTTTTGCGCTTTTTCCAGCTTCGATCCCGCTTCCGCGCCGTACACAACGTAATCGGTGCTCGAACTGACCGAGCTTGAAACCGTGCCGCCACGAGCGCGAATTTCGGACGTTGCCTGATCGCGGGTCATGGAACTGAGAGTGCCCGTCAGCACAACCGTTTTTCCGCTGAAAACTCCACCCGTCGCTCCTGTTTTCTGCGGCGCCTCCGTTTCGCCCGCTGGCTGGATTCCCAACTCCGCCATCCTCTTTTGAAGCCGTACTCCGGCTTCGGATGCAAAAAAATCCAAAACACTGCGCGCCACCACCGGACCGACTTCTTTCATAACCGCCTTGGCACCGGAGTGTTTGAGCCGTTGATCGATTTCGGCCAAGTCGTTTTTGAGCTCCGCTCCTCGTTTTGCCCGATTTTGTGAATCCGTTGGCGTCGGACAATGCCCATTCTTAGCGCTTCGGTTTAGCTGTTTGCGTTCGGCTTCCTTGTCGGCCTGGTCGCGGATGTCGCGCAGAGTCAGTGATTGCGCTAATTCCTCGATCGATTTGTGAACTGCAGCCAATTGGTAGGCTGTCGCCTCGCCAACATCCGAAATAGCCAGCGCATATATCCATCGATTAAGAGGCAGTCTCTTGGCCCGTTCCAAGGCTTCCACAACCTTGGTAGCGTTTTTCTCGCCGAAAATCCTCGGCTGCTCATCGCTCCCAAGGTTCAACTTTGCCAATTGCTCAACGCTCAACTGAAAAAGGTCCATCGGTTCATGAGCCAGCCCTCGTTCCACCAGTTTCTCTGCCACAATCCCACCGAGCGATTCGATGTCCAAGGCCCGGCGTTGGGCAAAGTATTCAATGCGCCGGGTTTTCTGGGCCGGACACCCCGCCACATTCTGACAACGCCAGGCGACTTCCTTCTGCGCCGCGCTGGAAATCTCCTCCCGCGCGATTGTGCCGCCGCAGGCCGGGCATTTGCCGTTCACATGGGCTGCCAGGTCAAAGGGTTCCGCATTTGCAACTCGCGCGGATTTAACTACTTCCACTACCTCTGGGATCACCATGCCCGCTTTGCGGATCACTACGGTATCGCCTATTCTAATGTCTTTGCGCCGAATCTCATCCTCGTTATGGAGAGTTGCCCGAGAAATGGTCGAGCCTTGGACAAAAACCGGCTCCAATTCCGCCACTGGAGTTAGCACGCCCGTACGGCCTACTTGGACTGTAATGGCCCTTAGAATCGTTTCCGCCGGGGTTATCCAAGGAATCGGCTTATGAACGATGGCATAACCGGGAGAGCGGGATTTAGGAGGAATTATTTTCCAATCCGCCAAGTCGTTCGCCTTGAGCACCACACCGTCGATGTCGTACGGCAACCGGGTTCTCAAATCCTGTCTTTCGTCGTAGTCGCAGACCACCTCTTTGTCGTAACACTCCAACACTTGCTCTATTCCGTGACACAACCGCCAAAATGGCTGTGTCGGCAACCCCCAAGTCTTCAGTTGCTCCAAAACTTCAGACTGAGTTTGAAACTCGATTTTTTCGCTCAATCCAACCGCATAAAACACCGCGCTGATCGGGCGTTCTGATACGACTTTAGGATCCAGTTGTTTGAGTGTTCCAGCCGTTGCATTGCGAGCATTTGGAAACGGTTTTTCTCCAGCCTGCTCGATTTTGGTGTTGAGCTTGTCAAATTCTTTGTTCGATATATAGGCTTCTCCCCTGATTTCCACCAGTTGCGGAGGATTGGCTGTTTTGAGCTGCAGCGGTATTGCCCTGACAGTTCTTAAGTTGGCGGTTATATCATCGCCCATCCGCCCATCGCCCCGAGTCGCTCCCAAAATGAGTTTTCCATTCCGATAATGAACTGTGATTGACACCCCGTCCACCTTTGGCTCCAGAATGTAATCCACAGAAGCCCGGCCCAAGTGTTTTCTAATATTGGAATCAAAATCCCTGAATTCTCCGACCGTCCGCTGGTCCTGCTGTTGTTTTCGCAATTCGTTGTCCGGTTGCTCTTCTTTGGTGGGAGTTGTCGCCGCCTTGATTTTTTCCAATGACAACATGGGAATCCGATGTTCAACTCGCTCGAAACCGCCCACCGGTTTTCCTCCCACTCGCTGGCTTGGGGATTCTGGCGTTGCCAACTCTGGGAATTTTCCCTCCAAATCAACCAGTTCCTGGTAAAGCTGATCATACTCGTAGTCGCTGACCTCTGGACGCGCCTCTACGTAGTAAAGAAAGTCATGCTTCTGCAACTCACCCGCTAAATACTCGTGCCTTTTTCTCGCGTCATCCGCTTTCATTGCTCCATTTAGCCTTTTTTGAGCCTTAAATTAAACCCAAAACATAACGGTTCACGCCAGATCGCAAAATATAGCTGCTTGCCGAGTATTTTCCACTGGATAACGTGAATCAATTCATGAAAGTGCAAGGATTCATCATCGGCATACGCGTCTCGAGCAAAAAACGTGTCGAGAAAAGTGATCCCAGCGTAATCCCCTTTTTCAAAGGTGGCGAATTCGGTCAAGCCCCACCGCGACAATGGTAGGACAGGGATTTTTTGAACAATTACGACCTTTGCTGAATCAAGGAGTTCCTGGCTAAAATAACGCGGTAGTCGCTTGAATTTCCGAGAGGCAACGGTTTGCGCTTTGACCGCGTGATCAGACAGAGTCTGCTTAATTTGACTTTGTTATTTTAACCGTCTTCTTTTTCACGGCGTTTTTGCGCGCGCGCATGCGATTCGATAGCTTGTTGTCTGAGGCGATGTCTTTGGCGCATCTGCATGAGGACTTCCGCTTGATCCACATCTCTCCTGG
>CAIUEN010000131.1 GCA_903898185.1 uncultured Verrucomicrobiales bacterium | reverse complement strand
CCGGAGGCCTACCCCACAGGGTTACTTTCCTGTCTGCCATTTCCAAGGACATCCACGGAGCCAGAGGCTCCTGGAACCGGCAGGCCAGAGGCCTACCCTACGAGGGAGCACCCCTGTTCACCTCCGCAGCCTTTCGGTTTCTAAGAGCAATGCGCTGTTCGACCTCCAAATTTGGAATTGGAGAGAAAGCCGACTCGAATATGACGCCGCGCGGCTTGCATCGAATAGCCAACAAAATTGGTGGCGGCTGGCCTATCGGAACCGTTTTCAAGAGCCGCCAAATGGTCGGATACACTTGGAATGGACTGCCGAAGGCTGCGATCACCACACGCATTCTTTGGCTGGAAGGATTGGAACCTGGCTTTAATCGTGGAGGGGATGTGGATTCGCATTCCCGCTATATTTACATTCACGGCACCGGCGACGAACCGGGCATTGGACGTCCCGCTTCACACGGTTGCGTGCAGCTAAGTGGAGACGATTTGATTCCACTATACCGACTGCTTCCCGTGGGAACGCTGGTCTGGATCAGCGCGGCTTGAGATTAAATCAGCGTCTCGCTGACGCTCGCCGGGGGGGGGGAGGGGCACAGGCAAGGATGCCTATGCTACGTGAATCACGCTGACACCAGACTTGGGCGTGTGCTCCCGCGACGGTCAAGTCTCCTGCTTTTAGGGCACACTGCCTGTTTTTACCCATGTATCCTTGCGCGCTCACATCACGAAAAGAAACGCTCTTTCAGCGCTTTCAAACTGCGGGTTGGATGGCGGACCATGATGCGATGGATGCTGTAAGGATCGGTTGCGGCGGTATTGACGCCGTGATTGAGCGTTGAAGCGGTGACGTAGCCGGCCTCGGTCACAAGGTTTCGAATGCCTTCATTCCAGTCGCCATACGGATAGCAGAAGTGGTTGATGGGAATGCCGAACATGTCCTCAAGTTTCTTCTTGCTGGTGGAGATTTCCTCGCGCGCATCCCGCACGCTCAGTCGGGTTAATCGCAGATGCCGCAACGAGTGCGAACCGATCTCGTGCCCGGCGGCGAGCCACTCGCGAATCTCGCTCTCGGTCATCAACGGTTCAGGCACTTCGCCATCTCGGATATCCCATTCGTTGAGACCGCCAATAAGGTCGGCCACAATAAATTGGATGGCGCGAAAGCCGTTGCGACGGAGCGGTTCGACGGCATTACGCAAGACATTGCGGCATCCGTCGTCAAAACTGATGGCGACCAGGTTTCGTCCGTCACCTCCATAGGCCAGTTCATGCAGTCCAACGCTGAAAAATCCAGCGTCGTGCAGTTCATCCATTTGAGTGGTAAATCGTTTCGGAGAGACATAGAGCCCTTTGAGCCGAACTCCCGATGGGCGACGGTCAACTTTATGATAGGCCAAAATCGGAATGCCCGTTTTGAACAGATCACGAAACGGTTCCAGAGAATGATAATTGCCGAGTGCGGACATATCAGGAATTGGGGCGGAACGGAGTTGGTTTCATGGAGTTTTGTTGTCGGACTTGGGTTGGGGCTGGTTTGATCCCCGTTTCTGCTGTAATTCCCAAAGTTTGACGTATTTCAGGAATGTGTAATAAGCGTAAAGGGTTGCAAGCGCCAAGCCGTGACGGCCATCGCGGAATCCCTGTTTCAGAATATAAACGCGCGCGAACATTGCAATGGGGCTCAGTAACATTTTCGGCAAACTGGCCTGGCGGTTCATTTCGTCGTACCTCCGAGCCATTAAAGTGGAATAGCGTTGGAGCTTGGCGCATGCCTGTTCAATCGTGTCCCAAGGATACTGTATTGCGTGCTCGCGCAAATAGCCCAGCTTGCCGTCGAGATTGAAACCCTCATGCACAAGGTCTTCGCGGTATCGCATCTTCTGACGATTAAAGAACTGCGGTTGACGATAATCCGGATACCACCCGGAATGTCTCATCCATTTTCCGAGAAAATGGCTCTTCCGCGGCACATGGTAAGCATCGAAGCGCGGATTGGCCACTTCCCGTCGGATTTCGTCCGCCAGTTCCCGCGTGCATCGCTCATCCGAATCAATGCTCAGCATCCAGTCATTGCTGGACGCATCCAAAGCCAGGTTGCGCAGTTTGCCAAAACCGCAAAACTTCTCGCTGATGATCCGGGCGTTGTACTCGCGCGCAATCTCGACCGTGCCATCAGTGCTGAACGAATCGACAAGAATAATCTCGTCTGCCCAATTCAGGCTCTCCATGACTGGCCGAATCTGATGAGCCTCATTGAAGCTCAGGGTGTAAGCGGTGATTTTCGGCGTCATCAGACTGTTGTATTCATGTCGTTGGACACAGGTGTTATTCAAGCGGAAGTTCCGCAAAAGGTAACCATTCAGGTAGCATAGGCATCCTTGCCTGTGCCCCTCTTTCCGGCGAGCGTCAGCGAGACGCTAATATTCGGGCGGAAGTTCCGCAAAAGGTAACCATTCAGTAGCATAGGCATCCTTGCCTGTGCCCCTCTTTCCGGCGAGCGTCAGCGAGACGCTAATTTCTCCTTCTGACCTGAACAGTTACCGCAAAAGAAGTGACTCTAACCCCGACAGCATGGCTCGAACAGGATAAATTTAATGGCGCTCGGAACGGAATGCTCTAAACTCGGCCACAGAATGACAATCTGCGTTCGCATCCTTCACGCCAACACGCTCTTGGACGGAGGTGGAGCTGATGAGTTTTGTGTTCGGCTGGCCTTGGCAGTTCGGCAGGCCGGAGCGCAGGTATGGCTGGCTGGTCCCGCAACATCGCGGTATGTGCCCATCGCCAATGAAGGCGGGGTGCCCTTTGTCGCTGTGAACAAACGGAACAAGGTTCGACTCATTCTCGATCTGGCCCGAACCATTCGCAGGGAACAAATTCAGATCGTTCACGCTCACCATGGCCGCGATTATTGGCCGACTGTCTTGGCGGCGCGGATTTCTGGACTATCGCCAAAGGTCGTTTTGAGCCGCCACTTGGCGTCGAGCCCTGGAACCTGGATCAGTCGCCAACTGCTGTTGTCCCAATGCGATGCCTTGATTGCGGTGTCCCGCTTCGTCGAACGCATCCTGCGCGAGGGCGTCGGCGAACACGGGGCCATTGACCCATCGCGACGTCGGCGTCTGCCGATGCGGGGAAATCTCTCCAAAATCCATTGCGCTTACGGCGGAATCGACATGCATACGTTCCAGCCACGCAGCGAGAGCCCGTTGCGCGCCGAATGGAATCTGGCGCCGGATCATTTCGTGTTTGGCGTGGTTGGCGCCTACAACACGCCGCGAGGCAAAGGGCAGCGCGAATTTCTGATGGCTGCCGCGCGGGTTGTTGCCAAAGTGCCCAACGCCCGTTTTCTCATCATCGGTTATGGCACGCTGGCGCAAACATTGCGCGAGGACATTGAAAGGCTGGGCTTGGTCGGCAAAGCATGGCTTACGCCATTTTGCGCCGACATGCCTTCAGGGATGAACGCCATCGACTGTCTGGTTCACCCCGCCGTCGGCACCGAGGCTCTTGGCCTTGTTCTGTGCGAAGCATCCGCATGCGGGCGTCCGATCATCGCGTCCGACTTGGACGGCATTCCTGAGGCATTGGTCGATCCCGCCTGCGGCACTCTGATCCCGCCCGGTTCGGTCGATGCTCTCGAACAGGCGATGCTCCATTGGTCTCGCCAAACTCCGTGGACCTTTGCTAGGCGCATGGAAGTTCACCAAACCGTCGCATCCCAATTCTCTTTGGAAGCCGCCGCGCGGAGATACCTGGAAATCTATCGAAGCCTCCCGTAGAGCAGCGCTTCCAGCCTGCTCTCCACGAAGCCTGCCGTAATGGAGGAGTTCTCTCATCCTCTTCATTATTGGAAATTCCTTGTTGGACAGGATTTACAGGATTTACAGGATTGGGAGATGGGAAAAGAAGTGTTTTTATCTACCACGGAATAACCGGCATTTGATTCGAGAATAGTCGAGAATAGATTTCCAATTACTATTGCAGTATTTTCCCGACAAAAGGTTCCATTCAGCAATTCTCATTATGTGTGGCAGAGTCTGGTCTGCCAGCACCTCGTTATCAAGGTGCAGTGATTATCGTGCTGACTGTTACGGTGCCTCTGGCTCCGCAGAGAGTCGAAAACCTCGTGCGCAGGCAGATCATTGTTTTTCCCCTTTCTTGCTCAAAATGAGAACTGCTGTGGACTGCGAGGCAAGCTTGCATGTAAGCCCTGCATTTTGTTATGTTAACAGTCGTGTCGCAACTGCCTAAAATCCGAGAAACGAGTGGAGCGGATCGGCCCTGTGGCTGCGCAACTGTAGGTATGTGTCCTGAAAGCGCCGACGTCGCAGTCCCGATTGCCAAGCGCGTCTCCATTGTGATGCCTGTGCTCAATCAGGTTGAATATACCCGTGGTTGTTTGGATAGCCTGCGTCCGGACTTGGAGGCAGGCATTGAGCTGATTATTATTGACAACAACTCCACCGATGAAACTCCGAATTATCTGAATTCGCTGAGTGGGGTGAACGTGATTCGCAATGAGACCAACCGGGGATGCGCTGGAGGGTGGAATCAAGGAGTTAAGGCGGCCACGCGGGAGTGGATTGTGGTGCTAAACAATGATGTGGTGGTGGGGCCAGGTTGGCTGGAAGCCATGGCGCAATTTGCGGAGAGCTCAGGATGCGGTGTGGTAACGCCTGCGATCCGGGAAGGGCCGATCAACTATGCGTTTCGAGAATACGCGGCGGATTTTGTGATTAGAATGGGCAGCGTTCAGCGAATTGGAGTGGCGAACGGAATCTGCTTTATGGTCGCGCGTTGGGTTTTTGAAAAGGTGGGGTTGTTCGATGAGCGGTTTCGCATTGGGCAGTTTGAAGATGCGGACTTTTTTATTCGGGCCAGGAACGCGGGGATCAAGCTGGGTACTACGGGAAGAGCTTTTCTGCACCATTACGGATCGGTCACTCAAAACGCAATTCGAAAGAAGGCGGAAGTGGCGTCGTATGAGGCTGAAAACCGAGCTTACTTCCGCGCCAAGTGGGGTTTGACAAAGCTGCGCCGATTGGGGCTGCGGACGAGACTGCAATTCCGCTGCATATCATGGCGCTTGTTCGAAGGATGGCGCTTTGGTCATTCACTGCACGAGAAATGGGTAAATGGCAAGGTGGAGCTTTTTTAGCTTATATTCCAGATAAAGATGATTGACTCTATCATTCTCGGGGCGTCCCCAAGAGTTTTCGGCATAGCTTCAAATACGCCGTCACAACTTCTTTTTGGGCGAAACGATCCATCACTATTTTTCTGGCGTTCCGAGCCAAATTATCAGGGGCTTGATGGTTCAACACCCATTCGAGTCCGCGCGCCAGATCGTTCGTGTCATACGGGGTGGCCAAATAGCCGTACTCCAAATGGTTCACGATTTCGGGAATGCCTCCCACTCTAAAAGCCACAATAGGCACGCCACATGCCAAGCTTTCCACAATCATGTTGGAAAGGTTTTCCATAATCGAAGGCACAATGGCAACATTGGACGCGTTCAAAATGCGTATCAGCCGTTTTTCATCTTCCACGACTCCCAAGAAATGTGTCTTCACGAAATCCAGCGGGCTCTTTTCGGGCGGCTCACCCAACGCCAGCAGTTCCACTCCGTTCAGCTTGCCTTCTTGATGGAGCTTTTTCAATGCCTCGACAAGGAAATGGAATCCTTTGATTTTGTTGCCATCCCCGATTCCGTAGGCTGTCCCAAAAAACAAGTAATTCGTTCTTGGCTCCAACCCGAGCCCCTTGCGACACAGCATCTTGTCATCCGGTTTGTAAAGATCAGTGTCAATCGGGTTATGCACGGTTTCAAATGTCGTTTCCCCTGCGATTCCGGATAGTCGCATCTCGTTGACAACCCACGAACTCACCCCAACAAATGCTTTCCGGGGAAGCTTTCCGTAAACGGCCTTTTTGCAATCCCAGATCCGTTTGGAGCAGGTTTTGTCTCCCTTGAGAATCTTGGGACACTCCAAACACCCGCGCAGATAACCGTCGCAGGGACTGTTGCCCAAACCAGAATGACTCCAGCAAGTATAGTGACATCCTCCTGTGGCATACCATTGGTCGTGCATCGTGAAAATCACCGGAGCATTGATATTGACCAGCGAGGGAAGATAAACAAAGGTTTCAGCGATCCAATGGCAATTCACGATGTCCGGGTCGAACACCTCCAACGCATCACCGATGTCCAGTCCGCTGAAGCAATCGGTGAAATAGGTGTCTGTCTCAAGGACTGGCCCGCCAAAATCCTCCTGTTTTCTCTTTGCCAGCAACCCCGCCTCAATCACACGGTCATCGCGTGTTGTCTTGTCTTTGACTAACATCCAAACATCAACCCCTTCTTTCCTCAAAGCCGAAAACAATCGCTTTGTCGCGATGGCGGCACCGCCGTGCTGCTCATAGATGTTGACCAGCACAATGCGCAGTCCAGACTTGGGGAGGATTCCCAACATCTTGCGCTTTTCAAGAATATGCCAGCGGGGGAACAAGCGCCTCATCGGGGCGGTTGCCGCGAGTCGTCCGAGAACTCCATCTGCCAAATTTGCGTGTTTGTTTGAAGCCATTGTTTTAATTCGCACTTCAGGGTTTGACAGCCTCCATAAATATCGAATCTGGTTTCCGTGCTGATCCATTCTCACAAACATCAAGCCGGTAGGAATTGAAATCAGGGATGGACGATTCGTCCGCCGCGCAAAGTTTGCAGCCGGCAAATCCGGCGCTCCGCAAAATCCGGGCAAGAGAAAAACGGTCGTACATCCATTTGTGGATTTCACCTGATTCCCTAAACTGCGCGACTTCGACGGCGGACGGTTTGGCGGGTTTTGAGGGAGCTTGCGGCGCGGGGATTTGCTGCTCCAAAGTCTGAATAAAACGCAACACCTCCTGGCCTGTTCGCTGGATCACAAACTCCTTTGCCGGCATGGGGCGGTGCGACCAGAATTTCAACATCTCGCCGCCGGTTTCTTCACGAGTCATTTGATCAAGCAGTTCGATCGTCATCCATTCGTGGCGTAAGTCCGCCTGTTCATTGCCAGACAGTGCTTCCCGCAGAGTTTCCAGATAGAGGCAGGCGATTTTTTCCAGATCGGGGACCGCCACCCGCAGA
The DNA here is from genome assembly GCA_903898185.1 of uncultured Verrucomicrobiales bacterium. Classification (GTDB taxonomy): domain Bacteria; phylum Verrucomicrobiota; class Verrucomicrobiia; order Limisphaerales; family Palsa-1400; genus CAIUEN01. Next base: position 10,318 of record CAIUEN010000131.1, on the reverse strand, counting down.
ATGCCACCAATCTTAAGCATACGGTGGCATTCGGCAAGAAACACAGGCGCGAACGCGCGCGGGAAATGCTCCAGCACATGCGAGTGATAGACGGCGGAAAAACTGCCGTCCGCAAACGGCAAAGGATCGCACAGGTCATGAGGCATCACATCAAGAGAGGCGGGGACTGCATCCACATTCATCCACGCGGGATGAAAATGTGCTCCGCAGCCTAGGTTGAGCAAGTGAGATCTGACGTTCCAAGCGCGGGTTTGTTGGATGAATTTTTTTGAGCACTTGAAAAAGCCGAATTTCATAAAGAGGGGCGATCAGTTACCAACAGTTGCTTTGGACTTAAACTGCGCGCGCCATCGATCAATAGCGCTCCTGTTCATTTTGATATTAAAACGGACTGGTCCTGCAATCCAGCGGCGGACGGCTTCAAGGTCGTTCCGAGCAGCCGTTGGAAATCCCGTGTCGCATGCGATTTCCTTGGCTCTGTTGTCAACTTCAATTACCAATGAGCGTTTGCCGGTCAGCAGACAATGAACTCCACCATGCAGACGGGTGCCGATATAATCGAAGCGTGGGCCCGATTGCAGAAACTCGTTCAGGGCATTGAACGAATGTTCCAGCGCCGAAACCTGAAAGTTGAGATCCTTGACGTATTCCATATCCCTGCGACCCTGCGGCCAGAAGAAAACCGTGTGGTAGTTTGCCTTGATTACTTTGTAGAGCTTGGTGTCCAGTTCTGGATTGGGAGCGTAATCTGTCAACATGAGCAAGGCGGTGTCCGCTTTCGTTGCGGGCATCTTTGTAAAATCAAAATCCAAGAGTGGCCACATCGTTGGACATCCGGTGTTAATCACATTCTTGAACCCGATTGCATTAAGCCGTTTGAGCGTGTATTCGTCACGCACCGAGTGCTGCATTTTCCAAGAGAGAGCGCCGCAGAGTACCAAGCGTGTAAACCAGTCAGTAGCTGCTTGATACTGCCACCAGCCCACGCCCAGCAACACCGCCCGCCCGATGCGCCATGCATCCGCCATCGTGATTTGCCATTGCTTGTATTCCCGCATTTTCGCCGAGAGCAAATTGGTGCCTCCCACGAAAAGATGATCAGAAAGGCGCACCCTGTTCATAAGTTCCGTTACCATGCGCGTTTGCGTGGAGATTCGCAACGGTTCGACAGTGCCGAACGAACGGCGCAATTCGCGATTCACCGCTGCTTGAATAATCAAATCACCCAAGTTTGAGCTGGGGGTTCCTTGATTGTCCTCAATGCCCGGATCAAACAAACACAGTTTCATAATAACAATCTGAGAATCATAAAATGACGCGTTTTTCAACCAACTCGACAAGACTACCGCAGTATTTTTCTTATGCTTCCAGATGTTGAACCGTCCAGTATCGTGATGCTGTTCCCTTTAAACCATGTGATAACCTCTTCAGTTTGGACATCCATACCCTTCGCACCGATAAACCCTGAACCACTTCTACCTCCAAAATGGTGAAGAAACCCTTCATGTTCACGGAAACCCTGCACTGCAAAACCATCCCTTAATGCGTGGACCTGCAGTTTAGTGATAGCCCACCACCATTGATGATTCTCATCAAGCTTGTAACGCTCATAGATGTCTCGATCCAAAAGCAGGCAATAGCCATCAGCACGATTAATAGGATTTCCCATCACAACGCCAAACGAAGTCATCCCGCGGCGATGGTGGCTAATTAAGGTTGCCAGCCAATCTTTCCTGCGTATTTCTATATCACTATTGAGCAACAGAAAATGTGTCGCATCATCTGACGCCAGCTTCGCCGCGAGATTGTTTCCCCCCGCAAACAATGTGTTGACTTTTGACATGCACAAGCGGCCCACCAAGCCAAGCCAATAGGCGCCCATGACAACCATCCGGGTTTGCCAGCGTGAAGCATTGTCAACACAAATAACTTCATAATCCACACCCTCGGTCATACGCAATGTTCGCAATGTTTTCATTACGTATCGCGGCGCATTATGGGTAAGCATCAGGATAGCTATCTTCATTTGGCTGGAATTTGCTCATGTTGCATAAGCAACAAGCAAAAACGGGGCTTAACTTTCATTTGCTTGTAGCCTATTGAACATGCCTTGCCAAGTCAAGCTGGGCAATTATTGCTGCCCAAAGTCGCGTGCATGACCGAAAGGTATCTTTCCAATGGAGAGTGGTGAGAAAAAAGGTGTTAACGACAAAACACGGCGATTTCGTCGATGATTCATGCAGACATAAACAGAACGTCCCGAAACAACCACGCAGGGTGGGTCTATTCTGTTCGGTTACTTTTCGATCACCCACTGGCTATTATGCGATTAAAGTATTCTTGCCCAACCAATTTATCGCTGGCAAGGTTATGCGCGACAATCGAGATGCGCGTGAACAAGTTCAAAATTACCAGCGGTAGCCACCGTCAGGAAATTAGTGTTTCCTGCTGCGGTTTCGTGGTCATGCCCGTGCAATGAGTTTCACCACCAGATTGATTGAACTGGCGCAAAGAGCCAAACGAAATCTTTGGGAGCGCCCAAGACGCCAGTTGCGGAAGAGGCTGGGGATCGAACCACCAATATGGCTCGAAGCGGTCGAGGCAAACTGGAAAAATCTTCTACGCCAGCAAGTTAAGCAATATGAGCAAACCCGAATTCTGGAAATCGGCTGCCATGACGGAAGAAGCTCAAGGTGGATTGCGGATAATTTCATTTCAAATGATGGGGCGAGATTGACATGCGTCGATTTATGGGCCAATAAGGAAAATACAGAAGCGGGCGAGATCACGAACTTCGAACTTTTTCAACGGAACATTGTGTCCAAAAAAGACCAAGTGCGAGCGATGAAAGGCGATGTTGAGGCAACAATGCAATCGCTGAAGCGTGAGCAGTTTGACCTCATATTCTTAAATGGCGATTGGGAAGCTGACCAGATCAGCGCCATAACGAAGCTGGCCATTTCGTTGCTGGGTACAGGCGGGCTGCTTTTATGGGGACCTTACAGCACGAGCGCGTCAGTAAGGGCTGGTGTGGGCCGGGCATGCGCTGAATTGGAAATCCTCTTGGATATTTTGGGTGAGCATCTGTATTTCAGGAAGGCTGCGACCCCGACTGCAGCAGCTCAGAAGCTGGTGGGCCTCGTTTATGCGAAGGACGGAAATGAATGGATGTTTTTTTCTCTGCGAGCCTTGGCGCAAGTGACGGATGCCATTGTTGTTTTGTGTGACTCGCCAGCCACCTTGGAAGCTATTCCCGAATCAATTGCAAGAGAATGCCGGATTGCTCGTGTTTTGCAGCGGTCCGGCGCTGATGAAGACTTCAGGCTGCTAAACGCCGGACGAGAGCTTGGCGGAACCTGTTTCGTGGTTCAGAAGAGCGACGAGGCACTTACATCAAACCTCGTCAAAACCGGGCTTTTGCGTAGGCTCGTGCTGGGCCTTGCGCACGGGGAATGCCTTCAGTTGCCCACTTTCGAGATGTGTCGAGGATTTGATTTCTACCGAGGTGACGCAGGATGCAAGGCTGTGGCTTTTTGCGACGACGGGAAGTGTCAATTAAACCAACTTGAAGCCAGCAAGGCTTTTCCTGGAAAAAGCCACGGGATGGCATCGTTGAGTTTTGTTAACCGCAGCTTCCGGATCAACGAGGCTTCCGTGTTTGCAGGAAATCGGGGTCTCAATAGGGCTCCGCTCACGAATTGGCGTTGCTCGATGCGTCCGGACGTCGGCATGGCCTTGAAAAAGGCGGACCACGATTGGCTGCGTGGCTATGATTTTTTTCATGATTCCACTTTTCTCCAAACAGATATACGGGACGAACAGCAAGGTTCCAAGTGTCTGGAAAACAAGTCGATGCATAAATCAACGCCGCTGATTTCAGCCATCGTTTCAACCTATAAATCGGAGCGGTTTTTGAGAGGCTGCCTTGAAGACTTGGAGCGGCAGACAATAGCGAACCACCTGGAAATTATCGTGATTAATAGCGGGTCGCCGGAAAACGAAGAGTCCATTGTCAGGGAGTTCCAACAACATCATAAGAACATTGTTTACCTGCGAACAGAGCGGGAGACAGTATATCAATCGTGGAACCGGGCGGTTGGCTTGGCAAGGGGAAAGTATTTGACCAGCGCAAACACCGACGATCGCCACGCGCCGGATGCGTTTGAAAAACTGGCTGCCGCGCTTGAAAACCGGCCCGATGTGGCGCTGGCGTATGCGAATTGTGCAATTACACAAACCGAGAATGCGACGTTCGAAAAAGGGCCGGTGACCGGCTATTTTCGCTGGCCTCCATTTGATGACCGGCTGCTTTTTTCAGTCTGTTATGTTGGGCCGCAACCCATGTGGCGACGCTCGCTGCACGATCAATTTGGGTTGTTCGACCCGTCGTTCAGATCGGCTGGAGATTATGAATTCTGGCTGCGGATATGCCGGAAAACCCGGTTCCTGCACATTCCCGAAACCTTGGGGATTTACTTTGAGAACATGTCGAGCGTGGAGCACACTGCCCCCTCGCATCAGGAATCGGATGTCGCTCGAAAAAAACACTGGCCAACCGAGTGGGGGAAAATTCCGGCAGCGTCCGGAACATTCCTTGAAAGGCTGGAATTCAGCAAAGTATGTGAGCCAATCATTTCACTGAAGTCGAGTGCGCCGCTGGTATCCGTGATTGTGCCAACCCATAACCGACCGGATATGCTCAAGGAAGCATTGGAAAGCATTTTGGCTCAAACTTTCCAAGACTTCGAAATCATTGTTGTCAATGATGGCGGCCCCGATATTTTGGAGATGCTGAAAAGGCTGGCCCCAAAAATCGCCTATTTGCGTCATGAGAAATCGCAACATCTTTCGGCGGCTCGCAACACGGGGCTGGCTGCCGCGCGAGGTACATACATCGCCTATCTTGATGACGACGATGTCTTTTACGCCCAACATTTGGAGTGTTTGGTCGGGGCGATTAAATCGTCGGGAGAAAAGGTCGTTTATAGCGATGCGAACGTGGTGCGACAATCAAAATCAGGCGGACGATACGTTGTTGTGGATCGCCAGCCAGCGTCGGCGCGAGATTGGAGCTTTGCGCAAATGCTGGTTTCCAATTTCATTCCCAACCTTTGCATTCTGCATGAAAAAGCCTGTCTGGACGCCACGGGCTTGTTTGATCCGAGCCTCTTGACGCACGAGGATTGGGATTTGTGGATTCGACTTTCCCTCCATTTCGATTTCGTACACCTGAAAGAGATCACCTGTGAGTATCGGCGGCGGAATGACTTCACTAACACGACAAGTTCCAATCGCGCGGATTTCCTGCGAACTGCGGAATTGATATACAAGCGTTATCGGATCTTTTGCCCACCCAATGCAGTGCTGCGGAAGCGGCAGAAAAAGTTCTTGAACGCCCTCCGCAAAGAACTCACTAAGGGCCGGTACGGAAAAGCCAAAATCGCTTGAAAACTCCCAAAATCAGCGTGTTAGTGCCGACGTATAACTACGCCGGATTCTTGCCCGATGCGATTCAATCGGTGTTGGCGCAGGACTTCAAAGACTATGAGTTGTTGATCGTGGACGATCATTCATCGGACAACACGTCCGAGGTGGTCAATCACTATCTGGTCAAGGACGATCGGATTCGCTTTGAGGTGAACGCCGTAAACCTTGGCATGGTTGAAAACTGGAACTATTGTTTTCGGCAAGCCCGTGGCGAGTATATAAAATACATCTTTGGAGATGACAAGCTGTCAACGCCTGGGGCGCTGAAGAAGATGGCTGCCATGCTCGATTCAAATTCCGGTGCCATGCTGGCGGTTTCCGCCCGGAAGGTGGTGGATGAAAACTCGAAGTGGATTGATACTTGGGACAATATCGCCAAGGAAGGTTTGCACCGGGGGCGCTCTGCCATCATTCGCTGTCTGGGGCGCGGTCAAAATCTGATTGGCGAACCATCGGCTGTGCTGTTCCGAAAGGCGCAGGCGATTCGTGGGTTCAACAGCGCTTACCGCCAGATTGTGGATCTTGAGATGTGGTTTCACCTTTGCGAACAGGGTGATTTGATCTACACGCGCGAGCCGCTTTGCTGCTTTCGCAAGCATGGCAAACAGCAAACGGCGGTTAATAATTCAAATCGCATGGACGACCGTGAATTGAGACTATTGCTGCTTAATTACGGAAGACAGCCGTGGATATGGGACGAGAGCACCACCTGGAAAAGGTTCTTGTTTTCGATGAGGCTCAAGCGCGTTTTGCGGCATGTTTATGAACCCGACTTGCTGCGGTTGGAGCAGCAATATCACAAAAGGCTGGGGGCGGGACGTTACTTGGCCTATTTGTGTGCCTATAAAATCCTCCGGCCTTTTGAAAACCTCGCCAACTCGATTCGAAAGCGGGCAATACGCTGGCGAGGTATTAAAACATGAGACAGCCAATTAGGAGTATTCAGCAAACTTTCATGACAACCATTCAGGTGTGTGCCGACGTAAGGAGGCTCTGACGCATTATGACCGCAAGCTGTGTGATTTGAGCCTCCTTACGTCAGCACCGACCTGAATGGTTATAGAATTTCTTCATGGCTAATCGAATATCACCTCCGCGAAATGTTCTTTTGATCAAAGGCTACAGCGCCGGCATTGGCGATTTGCTTCGCAGCTCGGCGGCATGGCGGGTCATGCGCGACGCCTGGCCTGATGCGCGGTTTCATCTTTGGTTTTTGACGCAGGAACCCGGTTATGGTTCGGAACAGCTAATCCGGCGTCATCACCTGATCTCCAGCTTCCATGTTTCCGACAAACGCACGCGCGGTTGGGCTGGTTGGAAGAAACTGCTGGCGGACGGGAAAATGCTGGCGCGCGAACATCAGCCCGATTTGATTCTGGATTTTGAGGCCAATGGACTGCGCACCTCGCTTTTGTCCCGCTGGCTGGCCTTTTGGTCAAAAGGCCGCACGGTCGGCATTGCCCAGGCGCCTTTTCGAGGTTGGTTTTACAGCCAAAGCGCTCCATCAACCCGCGCCTATGCAAAAGCGCGGAATTTGACGGATGCGCTGGAGTTTTGTCACCGGGACTTCGTTGTTCTTGCGGCGCTGGGACTCGAACGCAACGGCACCCCCATCGAACTGCAAGAAACGTCGGAGGGACGCGATTTCCGCCTCAGCTTGATGCGCGAATTGGGCGGTTCCACAGCCCCTCGTTTGATGGGATTGAATATCGGATGCGGCACGCAGGGAGCCGAATCCAAACGCCCGCGCATGGAATTGCTGGTTCCACTCGTGCGTGAATTGCAGCAAAAGCATGGTTTTGGCCTTGTGCTTACGGGTGCGCCCAACGAAGCGGAAATCAACCGTGAGTTCTGCAAGAAGCTTGATTCCAAGGGGTTGGTGGTTGACCTGGCCGGGCGCACGAACATGCTTCAGTTAACGGGCGCCATTGCAGCCTGCCAGCTCTATATTTCCAGCGATTCTGGCCCTTACCACATGGCGGTGGGATTGCGGGTGCCGACGCTGGCGCTCTTCAACTCCCCCAATGCCGGTCATTACCATTACCACCCATGGATCGAATGCTTGGTTGCGCCGGATGAGCGCAGCCTGCCCGCGTGCCTTGCGGCGGTTGGCAGGCTGTTGCAGGGGTGAATCGTTGAATCGTTGAATCGTTGAATCGTTGAATCGTTGAATCGTTAAATCGTTGAACGGTGAAGCGGTTGCAGGGGGGGTGAATTGAGGGAATCCAATTAATGGAAGATTCCCGCCTTCCGGGTCTGCGCATGACTGGGTCTTGTTCTTCATCTGCGTTAATCTGCGTCATCTGCGGTTACCAATTTTCTAACCACAAAAGGCGCAAAGACGCAAAAGGGAAGAAGTTGTTTGTATTCTTTGCGCCCCTGCGTCTATTGCACTTTGCGTTTATTACATGCTGAGAAAAAGCTGGAGAAAAAGCTCGTTTCATTCCAGTGGTTTACATAGCCTCTTTCGCTCGGAAATGATTCGATTTTTGCTTAAACTTTGGCCGTTCTGGCGGCCCTATAAATGGCGTTTATTCGGTGGAGTTCTCTGCGGTTTGCTGAGCGGCGCGGCTGAGCCGTTGCTCTTTGGCACTGTTTATGTAGTTGTGTTGCTGGTTTTTCCAGATCAGTCAACTGAGAGTATCCCCAAGAAAGCGCTCGAAATTCTGCAGAAAATTCTGGGGATTTTCAAAGGAACGGATACGCATTCGACACTGTTTGTCGTTGGGGCGGCGGCAGTCATTCCGATTGTGATGCTCTGGCGCGGTGTGGTAACCTACCTGACCACTTACCTCATGAACTGGGTGTCCTTTCGCGCCATCAACGACATGCGCTATCGGGCGTTTGGCCACCTGCTTAACCTGCCGCTGAGCTTTTTCAGCAAGAACACGACGGGCGAATTGATGTCGCGTGTTAATGATATTGGAATTTTATCCGGCATTATCAACAACTTCCTGGCGATCGTGATCAGAGACCCTGTCACCATCATTTCTTACATGGTACTGCTGTTTACGATGCAACCCAAACTGACGCTCTTGACGCTGGTTTTGGGTCCTGCCTGCGCCATCCCGATCGGTATTTACAACCGCAAGGTGCGGAAATCCAGCGCCGCCGCCCAGACCAATGCCGCCGGACTATCCCAGAAAATGTATGAGGCTTTCTCCGGCAACCGCGTGATCAAAGCTTATAACCTGGAAGGCAAGGTACTTGATCTGTTTCAGCAGGAGCAGCGCGTGGCGCTGGGCCACCAGATGCGCATGACCCGTTCCAATGAGCTTCCGGGACCGCTTATGGAATTTATCGGCAGCCTGGCTGCAGCCGGTCTTCTCATTTACTTCGGAGTGATAGCCAAAACCTCTCCGGCTGGTTTCATTGGTTTTGTGGCGACGATATTCCTGATGTATCGCCCCATCAAGAACATCACCCGCCTCTACAACCAAATGGAATCAGCGCGTTTTGCCACCGAACGCATCTTCCAAATGCTGGCCATGACCAGCAACGTAGTCGAGTCAGCCCATCCAAAACAGCTTAAGGCTCAGGGAGCGGACATCCATTTCGATCATGTTGAATTTGACTATGGCGACAAACCGGTGCTGCACGATTTCAACCTGCAGATCAAAGCCGGCCAGGTTGTGGCATTGGTGGGCAACAGCGGCTCAGGCAAGACAACCGTCACAAATCTCCTGCTCCGCTTCTATGATCCCAACCGTGGGGCCATTCGCATTGGAGGAGTGGATATTCGCGAACTGACGCTCAAGGACTTGCGGAACCAAACCGCCATTGTCACCCAGGAAACCGTTCTTTTCAACGACACCATTCACAACAACATTGCTCTGGGGCGTCCGGGATCGACTCGCGAAGATGTTATTGCCGCTGCCAAGCATGCCTTCGCCCATGACTTCATCATGCGGAAACCAGAGGGCTATGATTCAATGGTGGGCGACCGTGGCGGATTGCTCTCGGTAGGCCAGAAACAGCGCATCTCGATTGCGCGCGCGATTTTGCGGGACGCTCCAATTCTGATCCTGGATGAAGCCACCAGTTCGCTCGACAATGAGTCTGAGCGCGCCGTCCAAGCTGCGCTGGAAGAACTGATGAAAGGGCGGACAACAATCTGCATAGCGCACCGACTATCCACAATTCATAACGCGGACAAGATTGTGGTTCTGCAGGAGGGGCGGATCGTGGAGACTGGAACGCACAAAGACCTGATGCATCTCGAAGGCACGTATCATAAGCTCTACAGCCTCAATTTCCAAAAGACCGTCGTAAAAAACAAGGCTGAGTAATTTTAAGGTAGCATAGGCATCCTTGCCTGTGCCCCACCCTTCGTCGAGCGTCAGCGAGACGCTGACCCAAAATTCTCTCTGGGTGCTCAGTGACTCAAGCAGAGCAACCTTCGCAGTCTGAGTTCCATGGAAAAAGTCGATCCAGACGGAAGTGTCAACGAGCACCCTCATGCGGTCCGCGTTTTGCGCATCGCAGAGAGGTCACCGGTCCAATGGACCTGGCCTTTGAGCTTCAAGAGATCCGATTGCTTTTCTCGGCGAACCAGTTCCTTCAATGCAAAATCGATAAGAGCTCGTTGTGTTTTCAAACCGGTTGTTCTTAGCCCTTCACATACTAATTTTTCATCAAGGACGATGTTTGTTCGTTTCATTACATACACACTAAGAAAACTCATTGTGTGTAATTTGACTTTGTTATTTTAACCGTCTTCTTTTTCACGGCGTTTTTGCGCGCGCGCATGCGATTCGATAGCTTGTTGTCTGAGGCGATGTCTTTGGCGCATCTGCATGAGGACTTCCGCTTGATCCACATCTCTCCTGGG
>CAIUEN010000130.1 GCA_903898185.1 uncultured Verrucomicrobiales bacterium | reverse complement strand
TCAACGGATTCCCTGTGTCTTCAGGGCAAGTTCTGACGGGGTCGCCCGGAGCGAAAAAGATGCACGCCGGTAAATATGGGGAATCGACCCCATTGCGACAACGGGGAGGGTGGTGGCTTTCATGCCACCCCCTTACCCTCTTTTCAACCAGATTGTAGCTTTTTTGCGCTTTTTATCGGTCTGCCCCCAGCCCAAGTTCATCTTTGCGGTGCCATGGCAGGCAAAAGCCACTGCAAAGAATATCGTCCGACTTGCCCGACGGGATGCTGATGTCACAAAGGTCCCTGTTGTTTACATAACAGATTGCGATCCAATATGATAAAGGAACGAAAAGGAATATCTTACCGCAGCAAGCACGAAGCATTCCCGTTTCAGGTCGACACATTGGCGTTCGTGAAAGACTTGGAATACTCAGCAATCTTCCACGAACAGGGGCTTGGAAAAACCAAGATTGCTATAGACTTGGCGCTAACGTGGCTGGCTAATAAAGTGGTGGAATCGGTAATTATAATCACCAAGAAAGGGCTAATTCGAAACTGGGAGCAAGAGATAGCACAGCATTCCTATTTCAAAGCCAAAACACTAGATCAAGACCCTCAGACGCTTTTCTATGCGTTTAACTCCCCTTGGCGATTATATCTTACCCACTATGAGGCATGCAAATCATGCAAAGGAACCTTCGCCCTGTTTCTGAAAACGCGACGAGTCGCAGTCATTTGCGACGAGTCGCAGAAGATTAAGAATCCCGATTCAGCACTTGCCAAAGCTATGCATTCTCTTTCACCCGGTTTTTGCAGGCGTGTAATAATGACAGGCACTCCAATTGCCAATCGGCCTTATGATATTTGGTCCCAGATTTGGTTCCTCGACCACGGGAATTCCTTGGGAAATGACTTTGCGAAGTTTCAGGCCGAACTCGATTTGCCAAAAGAAGAAGCGGAGGGCGGAATGTTCGAGCAAGCCTTGGGGAGCGTTTATAACAAGATTAAAGCATTCACCATCCGCGATACGAAATCCTCCTGCGGGATCGTCCTTCCAAACAAGGAAATTGAGAATGTTCTCGTAGAGTTTGAACCGGCCCAGCAACAACTCTACTTCAAGTTCCGGGACGAAATGCTCGCCGAGGTGCTGAAAGACGGCAATCTTAGAGTGGATAATGCGGATGCCATATTGAAACGCTTGCTCCGGCTGGTGCAAGTTGCTTCCAATCCAACTCTCGTTGACGAACGCTACAAGGGAATTCCAGGAAAAATGACAAAGCTAATGGACATTTTAGAGCCACTCATCCGGGCAGGCTCCAAAGCGATTGTCTGGACTTGCTTCACGGAAAACGCCGATTGGCTCGCAAAGGAATTGAAGGTTTTTGGTTCCGCAAAGGTCCACGGAAAGCTTGCCATCGAGGACCGCAACGCGGCAATTGCCAGGTTCAAAACTGATCCGGAATGCAAAATTCTCGTGGCCACCCCCGGCGCTGCGAAGGAAGGTCTGACCCTGACGGTCGCCAACTACGCCATTTTCTATGATCGCAGTTTTAGTTTGGACGACTACCTGCAATCGCAAGACCGAATTCACCGTATCTCTCAAAACCAAACCTGCTACATCTACAACTTGCTTCTTCGCGACTCCATTGACGAATGGGTCGATGAGCTGCTCACCGCAAAACAAATCGCCGCTCAATTGGGGCAAGGGGACATTAACCCGGAACAGTTCCGGGAAAAAATGTCTTATGACTTTTCCACCATGCTGGCAAATGTCCTCAATTTAAATCCCGAAAACCTTTTCCAAATAATTTAGCAATGAGCATCGAACTAACCCTAAACGCAATAAAAAAAGCTGCGATCGAAATTCCAATCCAGGGCAAAACCTATGTCATCGTTTACTGCGAGGTAAAACAGGCAGACCTGAAATTTTATACTATCAATCCCCGAATTTACACAGCACTCCATTCAGGCAATGGAATACCAACGCAAGATGACATTGAGGGATACCTCAAAAAAATGGATCACGTACGGGAATTACGAGATGATATTAAGAAGAACGGCGGGCTGCTCGAACCGGTTCTGGTCAAAGAATCTACCCGCGAAGTAGTCGAAGGAAACAGGCGGCTAGCCGCCTATCGGCTTCTTGCCCATACCGACCCTATCAAGTGGGGAAGAATTCGGGCATTTGTATTGCCCAAGACAGTCAACAATAGCGATATTTCATCAATCCTTTCCCAACTGCATCTCAAAGGACGCGTTGCCTCACGGGAAAATGTTACCCGGTAACGTTGAAATAGCAGGGTTCGTTGCCTCATATTAAATGTTACCCAACCGTTGTGTTGTTTACTATCAAATCATTCCTCTGTTGTATAGTCAATTTTTCGCTTTTTCTGC
>CAIUEN010000129.1 GCA_903898185.1 uncultured Verrucomicrobiales bacterium | reverse complement strand
TATTGTTAGGGAAAGCATTTCCGCGTGGGAACGCCGGTCTGTGCATCGTAATTACCCCTCAAATTCAGGACGGTTATTGGTTCCAAAAAGTGGGCATTTCTTGAAGTGGAAAACTGGTCGTTTTTCTACGGCCTAGGGTAGCCCTCTGTCTGTCGGCGCTCGTTATCGAGTTGCAGTGATTATTGTGCTGATTGTTGCGGAGCCAGAGGCAACGCAACAGTCAGTTACCTCTTCATGATACGAACAATCGTATCCTTGAGAGCCATCAACTCATAAGGTTTGCTCAAGAATGCATGAGGCAATTCGGTGTGGTCGCCTGCCATTACCTGAGCCTCGCTGTAGCCGCTGCACAGGATCACCGGAATTCCGGGTGAAAGTTTGCGCAAGGCCGTCAAGGTTTCCCAGCCATTCATGCGTGGCATGGTCAGGTCAGAAAGGACGCAATCGATTTCGTCGCGATGTTGCTGGAACACCTCCACAGCATCGACACCATCCACCGCTGTCAGCACCGCAAAACCAGAGCGCTTGAGCGCAAGCGTAACCGCTTTACGCAATGACGGCTCGTCATCGATCACCAAAATCGTGCCGCTCCCCTTTGCCATTTTCGCAGCTTGGGCTCCGAGCACTGGCTTCTGAGCAATCGCTTCCGCCGACAGCGGCAAAAAGATCCGAAACACGCTCCCGTTGTTTGGGCGACTCTCCACTGTGACGACTCCGCCGTGCGCCCGCACGATCCCCAATACCACAGCCAAACCCAAGCCTCGGCCTGTAAATTTGGTGGTGAAAAAGGGGTCGAAAATTCTTTCGATATCTTGCTCCTTGATTCCGCAGCCCGTATCGGCCACTTCCAAACAGGCGTGGTCCGTGCCTTGTGGATTGGAGTCAATTGGGAAACGGTTGTTAGCGGGGATATCCGCTGAGGGAACGGTCTTGATGGTCAGGCGAATGACACCCCGATCTTCACCCATAGCCTCCCAAGCATTGGTGAGCAGGCTGGTCAGAATCTGTTGAATCTGGTGTGCGTTGGCATTAATGACCGGGCCTGGTGATGGCAGATCGGTTTTCAAGACCACGCTTTGCGGCATGACAGTGCGCAGCATGGGAAGGTGGCCTTGGCAGGTTTCGGAAAGATACAAGGGTTCATGCTTGGCTGCGGTTTGTCCAAGGTAGGTCAGCATCTGGGTGCTTACATCTGCCGCCCTGCGGGCCGACTGCTTCGCTTCGGTCAGGTTCTCGACTAACCCAACATCTTTTGGCAGATCGTTTATGGCCACCTCCAGGTTCATCATCACTGCTTGGAGTTGGTTGTTGAAGTGGTGGGCAATGGCCGCGGCCATGCGACCCAGACTTTCTGATTTCTGAAGCTGCCGGTTTTGGGACTCTAGTTTTTTCTGCTGCGCTTCCAACTGCTTACGCTCAGTGATGTCGATAATATAACCTGCAACCAGGGTTTTGCCTCCCTTCACAATCGGATACTTGATCGTATTGTAGTTGCGACCATTGAAATCTTCTTCCAAGCTCATAACCTGGCCATTGGCAATGACGGTGCGGTCGTCAGCGGCAATTTGCGCGGCTAAGTCGGGTGGATACAAATCGGCCATGGTCCTACCCTGTATGTTCACACCTTGGGGGCCGAGCATCTGGTGAAAATTCTCACTGGCTAGAAGAACACGGCTTTCGGTGGGGGTCGCATCCTTGATGAAGGCGTAGATGGGTGAGTGACGCATAAACAGCGAGAGCAACTCGCGGCTTTCGTGCAGCGCATCCTCAACACGCTTGCGCACAGTGATGTCCGTGTGGGTGCCCGTCATCACCAGTGGTCTGCCGTCGGTGCTCCATTGGGCCACTTTGCCCCGATCCTGCACCCAGACCCATTGGCCATTCTTGTGCCGCATGCGGCATTCAAAGTCGTAGTAATTCAGGTTGCCCGCAAAGTGCTCTTGTAGTAAGGCTTCAGAAACCTTCCTATCATCCGGGTGCGCCAGAGAAATCCAAGTCTGAATGTTACTCGGAGCAAGTTCCACCAGCGTATAACCGACAATTTGCGCCCAGCGTTCGTTGAACTCGGTTTCGCCGGTTTGAACATTCCATCGCCAGGTTCCCACGTTGGTACCTTCAATGATGCTGGCCAAACGATTGTGGTTCTCCTGTAATTCCTGCTCCAACTGCTTGCGCTTGGTGACATCAAAAATAATCGAATGAAAAACGATGCGCCCGCCAAACTGAATTCGGCTTACTGAGACTTCCACATCCCGCAACTCACCGTTCGCCAAGCGGTGCTGGAATTGAAACCGCTGACCCTGTTTCGTCATGACGGAGCTCACGGTCTGAAGCACCTCGGCTGGGGGCAGGGTATTGATGTCAGTTATCCGCATGGCCAGCAACTTCTCGCGGGGATAGCCGTAGAAACTGACAGCGGCGGCATTGGCGTCAAGGATCGCTCCGTGGTGGGGATCAAGCAGAAACATCACCGCTGAATTGCTGGCGAATTGATCGCGATAGGATCGCTCGCTCTGCGCCAGTTCATTGGTCAACTCTCTGGCCATGCGCAATGCCTTGGACCGTGTGTTGAGCACGGAGATGAACAACCCGATCAGCAACAGGCTGGTGCTCGTTCCGCCGAACAACGCAAGCCAGACCTTGCTGTTATCCATTATGGTTGACCAAGTGCCTGCCTGTGTGAAACGCAGGGTCCATGCATGCCCGCCCAAAACAATTTTGCTTTGCAACGCCAATCCCAATGCAGATTCCATCTGCTGGATTTCGCTGGGCTGACTGTTGTAAAGAAGGGTATCTGAGGAAACCGTTTCACTGTCGAAAACCTCCAAATGGATTCGTTTCTCGTCAGTTAAACCTTGCAGGATGCCCTGCATGAGGTCGTTCATTCGGTAGGGGCTATAAACCCACCCCACGAGCGCGTCGCGTCTTTGGGCAATAGTATCATGCGGCATTCCCATGCGATACACCGGCACATACATTAGTGTGCCCGCCTGGACATTCGTGTCGGTCTCCTGCAGCAGCGTCACCTTTCCCGATAGTGCGGCGGCATCCAAGTCCCTCGCTCGTTCCATCGCGGTCCGACGCACAGGTTCGCTCAACGCATCGTAGCCAAAGGCGCGGAGATTTCGGTTCGTAAAAGGCTCAAGGTAGATGACGGATGAGTAGCTCTCCCGTTCGCCCTCGGGCCACACTTGGTATTGCGGGAAGCCTTGAGCGCGAATCTCCTGGACATGTTGCGCCAAGTTCTCCCTGGGAATCAGTATCTGGAAACCAATGCCCTGAGTACCTGGAAGCTGCTGGTCAACCTTTTGACGCTCGGCGAAGTGGCGCCAATCTTCACGGCTGACACCCCCTGGGTGAACGAAAAATGCCGCTCCGCTCCGCAGTATCTGTTCATGGGCGCTGAGGCGGTCCAGAATCTTGGTCTGAATTTCCTTGCAGATGAAATCGAAATCCCGTTTTGCGTCTCCATCCGCATCCATTTTTATGTAATGGGTGGCAAGCGCGATGGCGATCAGACCCGTCAACAGGAATGCCCAAGCCTGCCAAACTCCTCGGCGACCAGTACCCTTGGACAATTCCAAGATCTCGTTTTCATCTTGGTTCATCCTTTCCCCTTCAACTCCAAATTGAATGACATAATCACACAAGTCCTTCGGATTATCAGGTCTTTATAGCTTGCGCAGATGCCCCAAAGGTGTCTCGTTAGCAGTTTTATTGCAAGCGAATAATTCCCATAAGTCAGAACAGATTTGGGAAATAGGCTCCTGCCGCCACTGAAGGAAAGCCCAGGCGCAGCGGTCCTTTCGGCGAATCGGATAACAACAAGCCTTGCTTCAGTAACTCACCAGTCACCGTCTGCCCTGTGCGCGCGGAGACCCCGATGATTCGAGCCACATCGCCACGAATAATCGTTCCCCGAAGGAATGCCTCTTGGAGCGCCGCCGCTGCTCCTTTCGGCAATTCCAAGGCTGACTCGCGCTGTTGAGCATAACCTGCGATTCGACGCTGCATCCCCTCAAGGCCGAGTAATTCATGCATAAAGTCGAGTTGATCCACAGCCGTCGCGAGCGCAAATTCGCAGAACTCGTGCAGTCTGCGCTCCGAGAGATAGCCTCTGCCGTCGAAATCATTCAGCCGCCGTTCGTCCGCGCACGCCAGCATCGTCTTGTAATCCTGCTGCTTGCGGGCAAATCCACGGGCGAGACTCCACAGCCCATCGGACGACGCATCGGCGCGCTGCAACCAAGCTTGGGTGAACAATCGTGTGACGCGCCCATTGCCGTCGAAGAACGGGTGAATCCATACCAAGCGGTGATGAGCTGCCATGGCTGCAACCAGCCCTTGGGGTGTGGACTGCGCCAACGGACCGTAAAATTCCGTAAAGCGCCCGAGAAACCTCTCCAGTTCCTCATGCGCCGGAGCAACGTGGATACCGACGATCACCGGTGATCCGCGAAGCTTGCCTGGTTCGACCGCATGCCGCATGCCCTTGGCATCCTCCACCGAACGCGCCTTTTCCGGCAGTCGCAGGTAAAACTCCTGATGCAATTGGCAGAGGAACTCGGTGCCGCAAAGCTCCGACGGCTTCATACCGGTCACCGCTGATTCCATCCACCGCTGCGTTTCCACATGCGCCCAATGGAGCTGCTGGAGGCTGCGCCGTTTTGTGTCGATGGAGAACTCCTGGCGTACCGCCGCGTCGATGTCGCATGGCATCGTCCGATGTCCCTCGATCAGATTTGAGTAATAGCTGTTCATCGAGCGCATCAGTTCAGCCACGCCCCGGCGGGTGATTGGGTGCAACCCGCCGCGCAACCGCTCAGACCGGCGGATGACCTCCAAGCCCAATTGGGCCAACCGCCCATCCCGATCCTCTGGGAGCAACGGTTCCATGTCGGATGGATGATCGTAAAGCCGTTTCATGTCATTTATTGCCGATAATATTGCCGATCTTGCGAGCGATTTAAAGCCTTGTTTTTCAATGTGTAATACTCGTTCAAGCGCATGCTGAATGAGGGAGTATTGCCGATCTAAAATGAGCGTCAGTCCGACTCACGAACTTACGAATTACGGTACTATTTGGCTTGAGAACGTCCGCGAAATGCGTATATTGCGCAGGTGAGGAACGTTAAATCGAGCTTGAGCAAGTTACACACGCACACGGGGGAGGTCATTGAGCCTGTAAAACAGGGGCATTCCGTAACTTTAACTGAGCGCGGAAAGCCCTTTGCCCTGATAACTCCCTTGCCAAAGCGCGGGATAACCGGCCCAGAGCTGGCGGAGCGAATGAAGAAATATGAGGGGCCGGAATGGGACGCCGCCTTTGAAGAAATGGCGGACATAATCGAAAAAAACAGGGGTGCTCGATGATTTTGCTGGATAGTGCTTTCATAATCGGAGCTTTCCGGGCCAAAAAACGTGATTGGCTGGACAAGTGGTTGCAGCAAACGCCGGATGTGATGACGTGCGATCTGGTGATTGCTGAGATCAAGTCGGGCGCTCTGGGTATAGCGGATGGTGAGCGGCGTAAGAATCAATTGCGCTGGTTTGAGGACACTTTTGGGGACATGGACAGCCGGGGGTTGGACAGCGTTTTGTGTGACAAGGCGGCTGAACTGGCCGGACAAGCCCGGCGAAATGGCTTTGCGACGCGGTTGGATGATGCTTTGGTGGCGGCGGCTGCGTTGGCCGCAGATGCCACGGTAGCCACGTCGAACGTCCGGCATTTTGAGCAATTGGGTGTCCACGCCTTCAATCCTTTATCAGAACATCTTCCCGGCAAGGCGTCCGCTTAGGGTGTTGAATTGATCGGGTTTTTGCTCTGGAAAGGTCATGCATATTCATGTCGTATCAAAAGAGTTCCTTCCCTGACATAGTCTCACTCATAATCCTCGATATTTGAAAATGCGTGGGCGAGGTCAGGAGTCTGAACTTGAACGTCAATCCATTCGCACGCACGATTCCAAGTCCGGATAAGAAAAATCCGCGCGTCCGATGACGAGTTTAAGTTTTTGCTCGTCAATCGTATCAAGCAACAGAACTGATTCCGCCAGATCAAGCTTGCCGCGAAGCATGACGCCGTTCTTGAGCCAGACTTCAACGTCAAATCCAATTGGCAGCCCCAATTTGCGCGCCAGCCGCGTCGAAGCTCTCTGGCGCTGGCGACGCCACTGGATCAGACCCTCTTCAGATTTGGGCTGATCGAAATCGAAATGGAATTGCGACTCGCTCAATCGGCAAGGAGGAATTGAAGGTCATCCAGTGTAAGTCCCTGCGAGAATTTCTCCTCGCCGAGAACGTCCTGCGCAAGGGCGGATTTCTGTTTTTGGAGCGAGCGGATTTTTTCTTCGACGCTATCCTTGATCAGAAGCCGGTAGGCGATCACCTTGTTGACTTGCCCAATGCGATGAGTGCGATCAATCGCCTGGTTCTCGACCGCCGGGTTCCACCAGGGATCAAACAGCACCACATAGCTGGCGGCGGTAAGATTGAGGCCGAACCCGCCGGCCTTGAGAGAAATCAGAAAGACCGCGCTGCCTTCAGCGGCTTGAAATTCCCGAACCAAGTCGCCGCGATTCTCGGTTTCGCCAGTCAGGTAAAACATCGGCCACTCGCGTTCCTCGATGGCGGTTCTAAGCAGCGAGAGCAGTTCAACAAATTGCGAAAAGACCAGCACCTTGTGCCCCTCCTGCATCAAAGGTTCTATCTGTTCAAGAAGCGCCTCCATTTTTGCGCCGTTTTCCTTGGTATTCGGATTGACCAGCGCCGGGTGACAGCAAATCTGGCGCAAGCGCAGCAGCGACGTCAGGAAATTGAATCGCTCTTCATTGAGCTGCTGCTGGGTCTGAATCTTCAGGAGGTTCTGCTGGGCGCGCTTGAGCTCGGCGCGATAGAGGGCTTTCTGTTCCCCTTCGAGCTCGCAAAAGAGATCTTCCTCGATGCGATCAGGCAAGTCCTTGGCAACCTGCGACTTGGTGCGCCGAAGCAGGAATGGGCGCACGCGCGCGGCCAGGCGCCGACGGGCCAGCGGATCATCTTTGCCATCGTAGAGTTTCGCAAAATGAGCGCGGCTGCTCAGAATGCCGGGCATCGCGAATGACATCAGGCTCCACAGATCGAGCAGACGATTTTCGATGGGCGTCCCGGAGAGCACCAAGCGGTAATCGGCGCGTAACGCGCGGGCGACCTGGCTGGTTTGCGATCCTGGATTTTTTATATACTGCCCTTCATCCAGCACGACGGCCAGCCATTGAATCGGTATCAGCGACTCGCCCAGAATGCGGAGCTGGCTGTAGTTGAGCACATGCAGGTCAGCCTCCGCAAGGCGCGTGTGGAAGGTTTCAAGCTCGGCAGCCGGCCATCGTTTGACACGCAACCCGGGCGTGAATCTCTCAGCCTCAGTCTGCCAATTGTCCATCACCGACTTCGGACAGACCACAAGGGAAGCCGCTGTGGAACCGGCCCCAGGCTGCTCGCGCAGCCACAGCAGCCAGGCAAGGGTCTGCAAGGTTTTCCCCAATCCCATATCATCAGCCAGAATCCCGCCAAAACGATTTGCCTGCAGATAGGCCAGGAAATGGAAACCTTCGAGTTGGTAGGGGCGCAAATCGGCGCTAACCCCCTTCGGCAGCGGCGGCGTGACGCGCGCGCGGATCTCGGACGCCCGACGCTGAATCTGTTCGGCCTGGTGCTCGGGAAGAAACTTCTTGGCGGCGGCATCCGCCAACTGGAGCGCGTGCAGACGCTGCGGTTCAGCGGACAATTCACGGGGATTAAGGCCAAGATTGGCAAGGCGCTCATCATCCTCGGCAGTCAAATCAAACTGGAGCCGCCGCCAGCCCTTGTCGCCCAAGCGCACGTAGCCACCCTTGGCATTGAGCAGCAGCTTGATTTCAGCCGGGGTCAGAGTTGTGTCCGAAACATCGAGCACCACGCTCAAATCGAACCAGTCAATTGCCGTCTCCTGAACATCCAGTCGAACCGTTCCGGAAACCGCGTCTTTGGCAAACGATGCCAAATCACCGGCGAGGTTGATCTCCACATTCGGCGGAAGCGACTTGAGCCACGGGACGAACACTTCGGGAAACTTCTTGGAAACTCGCAGTATCATGCGATTGCTGTAGCCTTCACGCCTGAGCCCCAGCGGTTCCATCAGCCCGGCCACTTTCTGCGCAACAGATCGATCATAAAGAATCAGCGCGTCCTCGTCCGCTTTGCGTTTAGAGGCGCTCACGGCCTCGATCCTCTCCCATGCGCCAGTCCAAGCTTCAGTGTATTTGCCGTCTGGGGTAGTGGCGCGGACTGTAAAATAGCAGTACTCGGCTGTCGTATAGGCGTTTGGCCGACGCAGTTCGCAGTTAATGGCAATCTGCAATGGAACATGCCGAATCCGGTCACGAATCCGCTGCGGCATCTCAACGCCTATCGCCGTCAGAAATTGAAGCCCCGCGCGGGTCTCGACGGCGGCGGCAGGGATCAATGTCTCCTTGGCAACATTCAACATTCGTTTGGGCTCAGGGCCGGGGTACACCGTGTCTTTTGTTACGTAAAGAGACGGATTCCCAGGAATGGAGCAGAGGACTGCCCCAATATCAGAACCATCCTGCCGGACCAGGTTGAACCGATAGCTTCCATCATCGGACGTCGGAGCAACAACGTTCCATAACACCGGCTCAACAGAACGGAGCAGAACTTTGCCCTGCTCATTCACCGTGCTGGATTCCAGGCTCTTGGCGCGGAGAATCTGCGCCAAAACCGCCAGAGATCTCTCAATCGCATAAACGAGTTCCGCTACTTGCTCGTACGTAATTGCATCATGAACAAGAGTGCAGAGCATTTGTGACTCGGGCGTCATCCTGGCTCGGCCATGCTGCAACCAGGTGATCAAGTCTCGAAGTTGCTTCATTTTGATTTGCGTGAATTCCTTATCGGGACGTTTCCATTCCAACACTGCCTTGCCCTCGCGAAAGGAAATTCTGGTATCGATATCTTCAACTTCTTCAACAGAGGACCAAGTAGCCTCGGTGGCCATGGCCATGAGGTTCATCTTCCACTGATCAATCTCCTGTTTGCGCTTCTGTTGGGCCATCTGCTCCCGGATTTCTGTCAAATCTGTGATCGGATGCAGGAATTTTGGAACCATCCCGCCGGATTCCGCGAGGGCATGTGCGATATAAAGCCAGAGTCCGAGTTCGGTTTCTGGATACGAGGGCATTGGAAGCGGCGCGCTCCACATGTTGCCATGCAATCCAATCCCAAGTTCGTTGAGGTCCCAATAAGTGATCCGTTTGTAAACTGATCCGCGCGAGTATATGCTGCTCAGCTTCTTGCAAAATGCCTGCTCTTCACGGGTTAACTCGCGTCCGAGCGCAATTGCGGCGAGATCGGCGACTCGCCCTCTGTATTTGGTTTTCTCGACCGCGCCATTCTTGGGTGCCTCAACCTGGGATGAAGATTTGCCGGCCAATGTCACGCCCGAACTGATGTCCCTCACTGCCGCAAGACTGTTTGCGGCCAAGATCGACTTCATCACCGCATACATATGCGCGCAACGAAAATTTTCGGGGCAATTGCAAACACCGTCCCAGCCCGCATTCTCCTCGTAAATGATCTCGACATTACGAACCGCCATGTTGTCTTGAACAGAAGCGGAGTATTCCATCCCGGCCTTGATTGTCTGAAGATCTTTAACCCGGCCCTCCAAGTAAAATTTTTCGCCAAGTTTCCGAACTCTCGATTGGAATGACTTGATAAACTCTTGCGCATCCTCGGGTTCCCGCATTTGAAACACTTCGTTCACGACCGGTGAATATATGCGACTGAATCCGGGCTACAAGTACCGAAGAGAAACGAAAATGAATTTTGTCACCACGAGAGAAGGTCCAGGAGGTGAATGCATTTGGCACCAAGATACCAGCGGGATCCCTTGTGAACAACCAGGCGTCGGGCATGATTTTGCCCATATTCGGTCTCGTTAACCACGATGAGTTGGTACTTGGAATTGCCTTTGGCTTCCGATGCTGCTCGCGGAACCAATCGGAACGGCACCCCATTGCCATCCAATGACACCTCATAGCCCGCCACCCCTTGCTGGCGCGCAACAGGGTTGTCCACCACAAGCGCAGGATAATGGCGAGCCCAGGAAAGATTGGCCTTGCGAATGAACACCCTGCAAAGCTCAGGCCGGTTCTGAATCCACGCCGCAAGGTTAAAACCGGGCGTCTGCTCTTCGATCAGAATCAGGCGCGGGTCCAGCCCGGCAAGGTTCTGTCCGTTCCAATCGCCATGATCATTTTTCTCACTCGACTCTTTCTTAAACCAACTGGAAAAACGCTCATTGTAAAACAGGTTCAGTTCGAAATGAACATGAGCGCGGTCTTTGCTGATGCGCTCGTGGGTGTTGGATGTCCGCCCCATGATCGCGATCTGCTGCCCAGCCTTCACCGCCTGTCCGACAGCCAGCCCGCTGACAATTTCCGAAAGATGCGCGTAAAGCGAATAAATATCGATCCCATTGATCTGGTGACGGATCACAATGTATTTGCCGTAATTGGACAAAGCCGGACGCGCGCTGATGTAAACCACCGTTCCATCCGCAGTCGCAAGGATGGGATCGGTCGATTCGCCCCGACGGTCGCGTTGAATTGAACGAATATCGATCCCTTCATGCATCTGCCACCCATCGGAACGGACCGGACCGAATGTTCCGGTGACCCAACCCTTGCCACTGGTGCCGACAAAAAATCTCTCCTCACCTCCGGGTTCGAACAAGGCATGGTTGGCTGTCGGCAATTGAAACGGCTGGGCATGGCCGCGCAGACAGAACGATAAAACCAGCCCAAGACCTAATATGAAAACTTTCATCCAAGAAACAGAACCACCCGCTTAGAAAAGACTCTCTTGCCGCTTGATCTTCTTAGCCACATTGTTGAGGCCGTTGACGATTCTGTCCGCTTCTTCGCGAGAGCAATCCGGCGTGAACACGAAAATCCCGCTGGAAAGCCTCTTCTGGATCAAGGGCGACGCCAGCCACTTGGTCTTGGGCGACTGCGTCATGATGACGATGCGCTTTCCTTTGTTGGAACTGGTCATCATATCAAGCATCAGCCCGCCATGCGCATTGAGATTAAGTTGGATTGCGAAGCCGCCGACCCCGTCCACCACCAGTGCCTCGGCGATGTCCCCCTCGTCGATGAACCACTCCTTGTCGATGTTCACCATGTATTTCTGGCTGGTCACAGCAACCGGCCCGATGCGGCCCGTGCCGTCGTCATTGGCCTCCAAATGCATGCGCAAGGTGGACATCTCCCGTTTGCGCTTGGATTCAGGGGACGAGCACCCACTGGAAAACAATATTGCCATCAGCAGCAAATAGATGTTGAATGAAAAGAACCGAATCTTCATGTTCTGGTGATAAACAACGAAATCGCGAAGTTAAAGTAAAGAACCAAGACAAAGTAAAAATATGGGCAAGCAATACAATAAAGCCGAAAAACGCCAACGTCGTAACGCCTTCATTAAACGCAAAAAAGAAACCGCCAAAATAAAGAAAAAGGCGTAAAGGCGATAAAGGCGAATAACTGCATAGGCATCCTTGCCTGTGCCCTCTTTTCGGCGAGCGTCAGGGAGACGCTAATTACTTCCACTTAATATTCGCGGATACTGCGAGCCGAGGTCTTCTTTTCCCGCGTTTTATTGATTTTAGAACTTGCGCAGGGTTAGAAAGGTCGCTACCTTTCGCCGCTCAAGCCCTTGGGTGGGGCTGGTAGCTCAGTTGGTAGAGCAGTGCCCTTTTAAGGCATTTGTCCCGGGTTCGAGTCCCGGCCAGCCCACCACTTCAACCCCCTAGTTAGCAAGCGCTTATAAGCGGTTTTTGGCCGAGATGAAATTTCTACAAAAAACGTCAAAAAAGCCGTTTTCACCTATGAAAGTAACCCCGGTCGTAACCCGTAACCCACTTCGATCAACTTACTTCTACTTTGTTAGATTCCAACTTCGCAATTCGCCGTTGTCAAACATACGCCCAGTTTCCAATGCAAATTCTATGTCAGTGACAAGGCAACTGTCTTTGAAGACGACAACTCATCCTTCGCGTGGCATCCTTACCCGCTACGCCATCGCAACGGGCATCATCGAGCCTTTTTAGACAACAACCCTCCCTTCGCATGGCATCGCTCGCGCGTTACAAACTCAACCTGCTTGACTGCTTTTGCTTCTTTTCGCTTTGGCTTAGTCAACAATAACTCAAGTGCCCCCGCTGCTGCTCATCTTTTGGGCGCGTTGCTTTGCGTAAGCAGCGTCTATGGACGCCTGCCGTTTCTCATGTCGCAATTTTATCTGCCTGAGCAATTCTTGACCGTCGACTTTGCGGCTGGGCAGTGCGCAACACAGTAGCTCCACCACATCCGTGCAGCTTATCAAAGGCATCGCTGACTGATTGTATTGGCGCT
>CAIUEN010000128.1 GCA_903898185.1 uncultured Verrucomicrobiales bacterium | reverse complement strand
TTGTCCGCATCGGGAACGACCTCGGCCATGTGAAGCATGTTCTTGCGTCCACCAGCCTGCATCAATCCCGAGAGGTATTGACGGGCCTTGTCGGAGATGTCTTTGCGATAGCAGTGAAAATGAGCTGAAAATCCAGTCATGAAGTTTAGGAATCGCGCGGCCATGCCCTCAAGGCCGTTGTGTTTGATTTCATTTTTGAGTCTAGAAGATGTTCTGTTGGATTGTCAATACACAACAAAGCTGACACAGCAAAAAATTGCAAGATTTATTTTAACAAAGTCAAAATAGATCAGGGATTGCGCATCGCTCTGCACAAAGACGGGTGCCGCCTTCTGGAGCAATTGTTGCAAGCGCGCACTGATGAGCGTCGATTTTGAGAGCTATTGGCGGCAGCAAGGATTTTTCCCGGCAGAAATGAAGAAGGCCGCCTGATACAAAAATCGTGCCATGTCTTGGTTACTTTTTTGTCCTGCACCCCTTATCGTTTAGCTCACCCGAACAAATCCAATTGCGGCGGCGGAGCCAGTTTCTTGAGCTTCTCAAGC
This sequence comes from uncultured Verrucomicrobiales bacterium, assembly GCA_903898185.1. Classification (GTDB taxonomy): domain Bacteria; phylum Verrucomicrobiota; class Verrucomicrobiia; order Limisphaerales; family Palsa-1400; genus CAIUEN01. The sequence goes on along the minus strand of CAIUEN010000128.1, from coordinate 13,185 downwards.
TCGTGGCGGGTTCTGGGCTGGTGGCGCACTTTGCCTTCGGGGGTGAGTTCGGATTCCTCAAGGTTATTGAGAATTTCCTTGGCGCGATCCAACACCGGCTTGGGAACTCCCGCCAGACGCGCCACTTGGATGCCGTAGCTCTTGTCTGTGCCACCCTCGACAATCTTGCGCAGAAAGACAATCTGGTCGTTCCATTCGCGCACGGCGACATTGAAGTTTTTGACTCGCGGAAGGCGTCCAGCCAGTTCTGTCAATTCATGGTAATGGGTCGCGAACAGGGTTTTCGCGCCTACCTGGTTATGCAGATGCTCGACAATCGACCATGCCAGGCTCAGACCATCGAACGTGCTCGTGCCGCGTCCAATTTCGTCCAGGATGATCAGGCTGCGGCGCGTGGAGTTGTTGAGGATATTGGCGGTCTCGCTCATCTCCACCATGAAAGTGGATTGGCCGCGCGCAAGATCGTCGCTCGCGCCAATCCGGGTGAAGATGCGATCCACCAAATCGATGCGCGCCGACGTGGCAGGCACAAACGAACCGGTGTGCGCCAAGAGTGTCAATAGCGCCGCCTGCCGGATGAACGTGCTTTTCCCGGCCATGTTCGGGCCTGTGATCAAAGCCAGTTGCTGCGCGGTGTTGTCCAAGACGATGTCATTGGGCACAAAACGCTCTCCGCCCATGTTTTGCTCAAGAACGGGGTGTCGGCCCTCGCGCACCAGCAAAATGCCTTCGTCGCCAACCTGCGGTCTGCAATAGCCATAGAGCCGGGCTGTTTCCGCCAGCGAGCACAATACGTCGAACTGCGCCAAGGCGGCCGCTGTCTGCTGAAGCCGGGGCATTTGCTGGAGAACCTGTTCGCGAACTTTCTGAAAAAGCTCATACTCCAGCTTGATCCCCCGCTCTTCCGCGCCGAGAATCTTGCCTTCGACCTCCTTGAGTTCGGGCGTGATATACCGCTCGCCATTGGCAATGGTTTGCTTGCGGGTATAATGCGATGGAACCTTATCCAGGTTGGATTTGGTCACCTCGATATAATAGCCGAACACGGAGTTGAATCGCACCTTGAGCGAGGGGATGCCAGTCCGGTCGATTTCATCCTGCTGCAGTTTGGCAACCCAATCCTTGCCACCGCGAGTGGCCAGGCGCAGTTCATCGAGGTTTGCGTCAAAACCATCGCGAATGACGCCCCCTTCTTTGATGGCCAGTGGTGGTTCGTCCACAACCGCACGGGAAATGAGTTCCACCAAGTCCGGCGCTTCGGCCAATTCAAACGCCAATTCTTCGATCAAAAGTGGCGCGGCAGGCGTGGACGCCTGCGCTGCTTTGTTGGCGCCCTCAATGGGTAATTCCTGCAATTGTCCTGGCACGGTTTGCGCGAGAGAACTCACAATCGCTTTGAGAGCGGGGATTTTCTCCAACGCCAGACGCATGCCATTGAGATCGCGGCCGTTTCCGCCACCGGCACCCAAGCGCCCGAGCGTCCGCTCCAAGTCGCGGACTTGGGCCAACTCGCGCCGAAAATCGTCCAAGGCAGTCGCATGCCTCAGCCAGCACTGCAAGGCATCTTGTCGCCGAGTGATCGGTTCAACCCCGGACAGCGGTTGCCCCAGCCAATCCCGCAGCTTTCGCGCGCCCATCGGCGTCACTGTTCGATTCAACGCGCCAAACAGACAAGAATTGCGCGGCGCGTCCGCGTGCAGCGGCTCCAGCACTTCCAGGTTGCGCAGCGACACCGAATCCATCGCGAGGAAATCAGCGCATTGATAGAACGAGAGTCGAGTCAGCAGCGCGGTGTCCCGACGCAAATGCTGGGCCAGATAATGCAGCACCGCGCCGGCAGCGCCAATGGCAGCCATTCGGTCTTTGAGCCCAAATCCGTCGAGCGAGGCGACCTTGAAATGATCGCGCACTGTGAACACAGCCGTTTCGGGCGCAAACACCCAGTCCTCGTATCCATTGAAAATCGAAAAACTGACCAGCCCGGCGATGCTTTGGTTTTCGCTTGGAAAAATGATTTCAGCCGGGCGCAGTCGCTCCAATTCCGTGCGCAATGCCGCTTCGCCCGCCAGTTCAGTCACCTTGTAATCGCCGGTGGTCAGATCGACCAAGGCCAACCCGAAGATTTTTCCAAAAGGACAAATTGCAGCCAGGTAGTTGTTGCGTTCAGGCTTCAGGAGGCGTTCGTCAAAATGGGTGCCGGGACTGAGGATCTGGGTCACCTCGCGCTTGACCAGTTGGCCGGGGCGAGGTTCTTCAACCTGGTCGCAAATGGCAACCTTGCGTCCTGCCTTGAGCAGCCGGGTCATGTAAGAGTTTGCGGCGTGGAACGGGATGCCGCACATCGGAATCGCTCCTCGATGGGTCAGGGCAACATTAAGCAACTGCGCTCCCGCCTGGGCGTCTTCGAAAAACATTTCGTAAAAGTCGCCCAAGCGGAAGAACAGCAACGCGTCGGGCGGCAGCTCGCTCTTGATTCGGCGATACTGCGCCATCATCGGAGTCAGTTGTGCTTCCATTACTGTTGCTTAATGTAGTGTGCCGAAATATGAAAGGTCGATCAAATCATGCCGGATTGTAACTGTTCAGCAAATCTGCCGCAAAGGGTGCAGAGTTGCTGAAATGGATCGTTGTCTTGGCTTCGGGAGATCAAATTTTTCCATTTGCTGAACATTTGATGGGCTGATTATGCCGCCCCGTCCGACCTCACAAGACAACAGCTTCCCTGTGATCCCGAAATTCTCATTTATTAGAATGAACATTTGCGCCTGCATGGCTACCGGTTCGTGATGTTGGATAATACATTCCATGCCAGACACCAGACCCAATCCGAAATGGCCAACCTTCCCACTCCGGAAGCCAGCGGCTTCCCAACCTGTAGCCGGCACCGGCTACGGGCTTTCATGCCTCTGGCATGAGGTTTCGTCTGCATAAAATCGAAAGTCCGGTTACTTTCCGGTCACACACCCCTTTTTCGGCGTCGCTGACAGTACTTGAAAACTGGTCACCATCGCCCAAAGCATCGCAAAGGCAAATATGGCCATCCCACCCAGCGGCCACTGCGCCGCCGTCCAAAGCTCTTGCAGATAGCCAAACGGGTCTTGCGATTGATCGGACAAGCGCGCCCAGTTTGCGAAAAACCACATGATAAAACGCATCCCCGCCACCAAGGTGATGCCCATCCCGATGAATGCGCACGTTATCTGGACATAGCCAATGGCCCGTCCAGCAACCAACGACCCCGAACCAGGAAGCGCAAGGTTCGCTGTAAAACATCCCCATGCTTCAGAGCGATTTAGATGACACCGTGGGTTCAGAACCAAACTTGTTTTCATAAGCGTAGGCACTGGTGCCGATCACAATAAGTAAAACGACATACATATTCAGATCTACCAGCGAAATAACCAACTCCCGTGAGGATGCGAAAGCAGTCCCAGTAACGGCAGCGATATCCCTGCTGATAGTCCCAGAATCGAGAGAATCAGTCCTGCAATGGCAAAATTCTTGCCCTCGCCGTTCGAAAGGCGGTTGGCCCGGTTGAGGGCAACGATCGAAAGGATCAAGCCCAGAACGCTAAGCGGAAAACTGCAGCAACAGAACACCGATAGCAGCCCAAATACGAAACCCAAGGTCGCCAGGTTATTGACATCAGCCGGTGCCGCCGGGTATTGAGCGCTTTGCGGGGACTCCAGCGGGGGCGGTTGCTGCTGGCGTGACGGCGGCGCTTGAAAACCCGAGTTCACCGGCGGCGGTCCGCCAGTCGCAAACTCCGGAAACGCCGACAGCGGCTTCCACTCGACGGTTCCGTCAAGCTGGATGACGGTCGAGGCATTGACCCGGCCTTCCGCAATCCATTGCCGGATTATCTCCGCGCCTACCGGCCCGTAGAGGCGCTGATCGCTCCCGATGATTCTAAACATAAAGGAATAGTTTCAATATCTTATGACAAATGCCTGCCGCGAATAGGCTTGCGGCACCTTGCCGACATCATTCAATATCATTGTCGAATGCCTGAAAACAGCCAAATGATTCCTATGAGCGTTCAAGATGAAGAAACTTAAGCTTTTCTTTTACGACAGGGCCGACTGTCAGCTCGAACCCGGCTTCCCGCACCGTCCCATCCCGGTACTGAGCAAGCCGAACCCTGAGTTTTACCAAGTGGTCTCCAGCCCGGTGGAATCCGATTTCATTGTGCTTCCGGTACTGCTCAGCGATGTCGGCGCCAGCCGTGTGAGCGATCAAGATTATGTTTATTCCTACATCTCCACCCTGCCATTTTTTCAAGAATTCGAGGAGAAACATCTCTTTTTCCTTCCTGGCATCGACACTTGGGCGCCTCTCTTTACAAAAGCCACACTTTTCCGCCACAGCGTGCATCGCAAATTCCCGGACCTCAATGCCATCCCCTACCCCTACTACTCTGACCTCGTTCCCGAACAGCCAAACTACGATAACTTGGTTTACCACACGGTTTTTTCCGGTTTTCTCGGTTCTTGGAAAGGCCGGGGGGAACTGGTGACTGCTCTCTCGATCGCTCAAGGCATTCACTGTTACGTCAAGGGCATGGATCGTTTTCACGACCATCTACCCCCTGAACAGCGCGACGAAAACCGGAAAACTTACCTTGAAAGCGTCCGATGCACCGTCACCGTTTGCTGTCCGCGAGGAGCTGGCCTTAACTCGTTTCGATTTTTTGAGACGCTTGCGTCCGGACGCATCCCCATACTGATTTCCGATGAGTGTGTTCTCCCGTTCGAGGATCGCATTGACTACAAGAATCTGATTCTGTGGCTTCCTGAAGCGCGCATTCCAGAGATCGAACCATTCCTGCTGGATTTCTTTGCCAAGACAGCTCCCGGCGAAATCGCGCGCAGATGCGCAGCGGCCCGAACGGCTTGGGAAACTTATCTCTCCCCTGTTCGCCAGGAACAGCTTGTCCTGCGCGCGCTGCGTCAAATCAAAGCCGCCAAACACGCCCTGAACGCGGCCCAGGCTCGCGATGTTGCCAATCTCCGCGAAGCCATGAAAAAGTAGAAAAGCGATTATTCTTGTAACATGAACATCCTTGCCTGTGCCCCTCTTTTCGGCTAGCGAGACGCTAATTTCTTCCTCTGACCTTGAACCTGGAAAGCCTATTCTTAAACTCAGCCAATGCTTATCGGATACGCCGGGCTACCACGGATGATCTTGCGCAACTGGTTGCGCTTTGGCAATCGCTGGGCATGCCTGCGCTCGAATTGGAAAAGACCTTTACTGATTTTCAAATTGCAGAGGACACCGAGAACAAGTTGGCCGGTGCCATCGCAATGCGTATCGAGGGCTGCGAAGGTTTCATTCACAGCGAATCAATCCCTGATTTTGCGCTTTCGGATATTCTGAGGCCTCTCTTTTTGGAACGTTTCGCTTTGGTCGCCCGCAATCACGGACTCGTCCGAGTCTGGACCGAGGAGGTAGCTCCGTTCTGGAAAAAAGATGCAGGGTTTGTGGAAGTGCCCGCAGCGCGCCTGCGAGAATTGCCGCCTGCCTTCGGGAAACCGCATCCAGCGTGGCTCTTGCTTCAGCTCCGAGACGAGGAAACAACACCGTCGGCGATTGAAAAACAGTTCGAAATCATCATGGCCACTCAAGAGTTGGAGCGGTTGGCGACATTGCGCCAGGCCAAAGCTTGGGCGCGGCAAGGTAAAGCAATCAAAACGGCAACCACCATTTTCTGCGTGCTGATTTTTCTCGCAAGCATGGTGGCTCTCTTCTACGCGATGAAACCGTGAGATTCATCATTGGAAACTCCTTAGAGTTTTCCTTTGGTGCTTGGGAGTTGCCCGGCAATGCGCGGATCTCGTTGGCATGCGAAATCCACAGCGCGGGCAAATGCCTTGAAAAGTCCCTCCACAACGTGGTGAGGCTCCTCTCCGTAAAGCAGTTCCAAGTGCAAATTGCACCGGGCTTCGTTGGAAAATCCCTGAAAAAACTCGCGGGCCAGCCCAAATCGAAACGCGGAAGAGGCATCCTGGAATTTTTCGGAATCCGTAATCGACTTATAAGCCAGCTTGTCCAGACCGCGCCACACCATGTAAGGCCGACCTCCGAAATCGATTACGCATCGCGCAAGACATTCATCCATCGGAACATACGCTTCACCGCTTAAGGGGTTGCGAGGATCAAAACCGGCTCCGTAGCGTCGAATGCCCTTCTTATCCCCAAGCGCCACCAAGAACCCCTGCCCCAAGGCGATCCCGCAATCCTCAACCGTATGATGCGCATCCACCTCCAAGTCGCCCCGGCATCGAAGCTGCAAATCGACGGTGGCATGCTTGGCAAACAGGGTCAACATGTGGTCGAAAAACGGAATGCCCGTCTTGACCGATGCCTTGCCTTTGCCGTCGATATTCAGTTTCAGCGCAATGCGCGTTTCTCGCGTATCACGCCGGAATTGGGTGGCGCGCGCATTCATGGATGCTATTTCTTCTTTTCGGCTGGCTTGGCATCGGCCTTATTGGATTCCGGCGCAACGGACGCCTCCGCCTTGGTTCCAGGCGCGACAGCATTGATCTGGCTGAGAATGGTTTCGGTGATGTCGTTTTCGCCATTGCTGAAGAGAATGACCGGAGTTTTGTTGACACTCTCAGCGGCAATGTCGATGACCAGCGAATAGCCGGCGGTCTTGGACTTGGCTTCGATGACAGCCCGAATTTCGGTGACAATGGCTTCGCGCTTGATGTCTTCCTTTTCAGCTAGTTTGGCGCGGGCAGCCCGCTGGAACTGGCCGATAGCCTGTTCGAGATCGCGTAATTCGCTGACCCGCTTTTCAGCGGATTGCTTGCTCTTGTTGCGCTCGTCAGCCGAGATCGCCTGATCATTGGCTTTGTCGATCAACAACTTGTAATCGTCCTCGCGCTTCTTGTAGTCCTCGATCATCTTCTTGCCCTCTTTTTCCAAGTCAGCGGCTTCATCTTTGAGGGCGGCGGTCGCTTGCTTGGTCTTGTAATAATTATCAAAGATCTTGCGCAAATCGACAGTGGCGACTTTCGATTCCGCCATCAGCGGCGCAGGAGCAGCCAAGGCTGCTAAAATAACGAAGTTGAGGATGTTCTTCTTGATGATGTTTTTCATGAATTAAAATGGGCGTGTGAAACCGACACCGAATTGGAAGCGTCCCGATGTATTAGCTCCGGGATCGTGGTTGATCGGGATGCCGTAATCGAGTCGCAACGGCCCGATCATCGGCAAATTGATGCGCAAACCGATGCCCACGTCGTCATTGAACGACGCACGACTGTCGCCAGCCGCAGTTTTACCGGGATCAAAACTGTATGGGTTCCTAAACACGTCGCCAATATCATAGAACGTCGCAAAGCGAACCCGTTCAATCACTGGAATGCTATATTCGAGTGTGCCAAACCAGTACGTGCCACCGCCCAGCGGTTCGCCGAACTGATCCTTGGGCCCCACCTCGTGGTATCGATAGCCGCGCAGCGAATACATGCCGCCCAGAAACCAGCGGTCAAAAATGGGCACTCGGGTCGTGCTGCCATATTTATCGACAACACCCACGCCTCCGGCGACTTCAAAAACGTGATCTTTGGCAAACCCTTTGAAATACCAATGCGAGCGGAGTTCCAGTTTATAAAACTCGGTGTCCCCCCCTGCCCCGGCGACTTCGGTAAACAGTTCAGTTCGCTGTCCCCGGTTAGGCAGCAACGCGTGATTGCTGGTATCATAGGCCAGCGAAGTTCCGATCTTGGAAACCAGGCGCCGTCCGTGTTCATCGTAAATCTCCTGCGAGACATTCGCCATGTTAGTGCCTGCCGGATTGACGGTGATCACATCATTGGTATGAAAACCCGAGTTGATATTGATGTCCACGCTCTCAAGCGTGTAGGCAACCTTACCGATCAGGAAGTCGCTTCCCAGCGCGCGCGTCAGACTGACAGTGCCGCCGAGATCGATCTCGTCGTAAATGTCATTCAAACTGACAAAGCCGAGGTCGCGATAAAACAGATCGACCCCCAGCATCAGTTTGCGTCCCAAGAACCACGGCTCGACAAAGCCGATTTCGTAGTCCTGCCGAACCGTGCCGACCTGCGCGCGAACGCGCATTTTCTGGCCACCACCGGTGAACGCGGGAGGATTGAACAAATCGAAATTCCCCTGGCTGACTTCAACGAAGCCGAGGACGCTGTCCACCGAGCTAAAACCGGCGCCAACGATGAGGTTGCCGGTGTTCTTCTCTTCAACGCCGATGACCAGGTTCTTGCGATTCGGAACATCGGTTTCTTCGGGCTGAGTCTCGACTTTCTCGAAATAATCCAATCCCTGAAGGCGCTCTTTGCTCAGCTTGACCCGCACCATGTCGTAGGTTTCGCCCGGATAAACGGCCAGTTCGCGACGCAGCACGCGGTCCTTTGTCTTGTAGTTGCCCTTGATCTCGATTTTTTCGATATACGACTTTTCCCCTTCCTCGATGTCATAGACCATGTCCATCGTGCCGGTGGTCGGGTTGGGGTTCTTGGTCGGAGAAATCCGGGCGTCGATATAGCCTTTGGATCCGTAGCAATCCTTCATCGCATCCGTATCCTTGGTCAGGCCGACCGGCGAGAAGACCTTGCCGGGAACCATTTCCACCTTGAACATTTTGCCATCAAGCTTGAGACCTTTGAGAAAATCATTGGTGTTGTAGAGGGCGTTTCCTCGAAAATCGAGTGTGCCCACCCGGTACTGCTGTCCTTGGGAAAGGTCGAAGCGGACAATCATGCGCGTCGGGCTGATGTTATCGAATTTGATATCCTTGATGGAAAAATCGATATAGCCCTCGTTCTGGAAAAACTCGGTCAGACGATCCTTGTCATCTTCAAATTCGTCCTCCTTGAGGATGCCGCTGCCAGTGATGAATGAAAACATCCAGCGACGCTTGGTCTTAAGGACTTTGCGCAGTCGCTTTTGAGGGTTATCAATGGTCTCGCCCTTTGCGTCCGAAAACGGTCCAACCCCATCGAATACGATGTTCTTGATTTTGACCTTGGGCGCTTCCTGGACTTCAATCGTCGCGGTGCCGCGTCCGGTGGACTCGTCAACTGCGGGTGGAAGGGCCTTGACGACGGTCTTTTGGTAACCGTTGTTCTGGTAGTACTTCTGGATTTCTTGGGCGTCGCTGAACAGTTTGCGCTCGTCGAGGGGATGGCCGACCTTGGATGTAACCTTCTTAAGAAGTTTCTTGGCGCTATAACGTTTGTTCCCGACGATTTTAAGCTCGGTCAGGATCGCCTTTCCCTGGACGACGTACGTCAGTAGCACCCCATCGGTAGTCGCCTTTTCGGCAACCCGGATATTCGAGAAAAAACCGGTGCTGTAAAGGCCTTTTATATCTTCATCGACACTCGCCTGCGAAAAGGTCTCGCCGGTTTTTGTCCGAATATTGGCAAGAATCAGCGAATCGCTGGCGGCATGAGGGCCGATGTGTTCAATGATGATTCTGGCGACTTTCGGGGGAGTGACTTGGGCGTCCACTCCAGGAAGTCCAATAACAAGTGCCCCCGCAAGCATCCCGGCGCGTAAAAAAGATTTCATTGTTTAAGAGTCGGAAGGCACATCCTCGGCGCTAACTTTGGCCGCGCTTTCAAAACGCGTAAAGCTCTTGAGGAACGTCAAATCGACGTCCCCGGTGGGGCCGTTACGTTGTTTGGCAATATATAATTTCACTGGCTCGGCTTCCTGCGTCGGCTCATTACTGTTGTCATCTTCACCATCTTTGCCTTTTGTTTCTTTAAAAAGCAAGGCGATCAAATCGGCATCCTGCTCAATGGATCCCGATTCGCGCAAATCCGACATGCGCGGGCGCTCGCCCGGACCGCGCTTCTCGAGTTCGCGGTTCAACTGGCTCAGGATGATGATCGGGACATTCAATTCCTTGGCCAAGGCTTTGATGCCGCTGGAGATATCAGCGATTTCCTGCTGACGGTTCTCCGCCCGCCGCGCAGTAGAGTGGAGCAATTGCAAGTAGTCAATGACAAAGAGCTTGATCCCGTATTGTTGCCACATGCGGCGGGCTTTGGCGCGCAACTGTAGGATGGAAAGGCCCGAGCTGTCATCAATAAAAAGCGGTGCCGACGCCAACTTGCCGGCCGCGCCGGTCAATTTTGGAAAATCGCGCTCAGCCAGAAAGCCTTCCCGGATGTTGCGCAGGTTGACTCGCGAGCGCGAGCAGAGCATGCGCAGCACCAGCGAGTCAGCCGTCATTTCCAAGCTGAAAACCCCAACCGGAATTTTCTGATCCAGCGCCACCGCTTCGGCGATGTTCATGGCGAGGGAGGTTTTTCCCATCGAAGGCCGGGCGGCGATCACGATCATTTCGCCCCCGTGAAAGCCTGTGGTCATTTTGTCGAGATCGGCAAACCCCGATCCCAACCCAGTAAGCATTCCCTGATTTTTGTGATATTCCTCGATTTTGCTGATGGCCTTGGTTACCAGCTCTTTAATCGACGAGGCTGCTGTGGAGACGCTCGATTCGCTGATGCGCAAAATCTCGCTTTCAACCTCGTCCATGAGTTGCTCGACCTCGCCGTCGTGATCGTAAATGCGAGAAACAATATCTGTGCAGGTGGAAAGCATTTTGCGCAACAGCCACTTCTCGCGAACGATTTCCAGGTAATACTGCAAGTTCGCGGCCGAAGGCACGGCATCGGGCAGGCTGGCCAGGTAAGCCAGGCCACCGATTCCATCGAGCTGTTGCTTGTCCCGAAGGCGCTGCTGAAGGGTGATCAGGTCGATGCCATCCTTCTGCTCATACATTTCGATAAGAACCTGGTAGAGAGAGCGATGACGCAAATCGTAGAAAGCCTCGGCCCCCGGCTTGAGTTTTTCAATGCATTCGCCCAAACATTCATTGGGCGAAAGCAGGGCGCAGCCCAAAACCCCCATCTCAGCTTCGATCGAGTGAGGAGGAAGGCGGTCCACGCTGCCGGCGGCAGCAGCCGGGCGCGGTTTGCGCCGGGGCCGTTTGCCCTCGGGGGCAGGAGCCCCCGATTCATGAAGGTTGTCGTCGGTCATCAGGAGTTTTCTACTATTCAGTTATCCAAGTGCGCCCAGCATATCAGAGCCTGCTTAGAAACTACAACAGTATCGACATGAGGGGCATCAACAAGCGCTGGACGGTCGCAGTCAGCAATTCTCATTATGGCAGGTAACAAGAATATCCAATCAACGGAAGATTTCTGCCTTCCGGCCTGCGCATGACTGGGATTGAATATCCAATATCGAACAAGGAATGTCCAATAATGAAGTGAAAAAGCGTTCCAACCCGAGTTCAGTTCCATTACAGCAAAGGAGTTCGCGAAATTGTGCGATATAATAGGAAGAGCAAAACAGCAGGCAGAATTGATGATGTTGAAGTGGGTTCACCTTCCACGTTCCGTATTCTGCGGTTTCAATTGCCAATTCCAAGCTTGATGGCTTCCTACTTCATTATTGGACATTCCTTGTTCGATATTGGATATTCAGGCAGAAGCCTTCCACCGCACATTGGGTATTCTTGCTGGGTATTCTTGCCTGCCTGCCATAATGAGAATTGCTGCGTTTTTCCCCTTCCTTGCTCAAAATGAGAATTGCCGGGGCGCAGCCTGCTGCGGTAACTTTGGCGAAGTGTTGAATTATCATGAACTCAAAAAATCTTAGCACTCTGGCGCTCCATGCCGGACAAGTGGCCGATCCGACAACCGGCGCTCGCGCTGTTCCCATTTACCAAACCACCTCGTACGTCTTTAAGAACACCGAACACGCGGCAAATCTGTTTGCTCTTAAGGAATTCGGCAATATTTACACCCGGCTGATGAACCCGACAACCGATGTCTTCGAGCAGCGTGTTGCGGCCATCGAAGGCGGCACCGGCGCTTTGGGAGTGGCATCTGGGATGGCTGCGATTACTTACGCGCTGCTGGCCATCACCCGGCTGGGCGATGAAATTGTCGCCGGTAACAACCTTTACGGTGGAACCTATCAACTGTTCCACTATACATTCCCGAAGCTGGGGCGCACGGTGAGGTTTGTCAATTCGCGTGATCCCGAGGCATTTCGCAAAGCGATCACGCCCAAAACACGCGCTGTTTACATCGAAACCGTTGGCAACCCCAAGCTCGATGTTCCTGATTTCGAAGCCATTGCAGCTATTGCTCACGAAGCGGGAATTCCCGTTGTCGTGGATAACACCGTGGGCATCGGCCTGGTGCGTCCGTTTGATCATGGCGCGGATATCCTGGCATCTTCCGCCACCAAGTACATCGGCGGCCACGGCACAAGCTTGGGCGGCGTGATCGTTGATTCTGGCAAGTTCAAATGGAACAACGGCAAGTTTCCTGAATTCACCGAACCCGATCCGAGCTATCATGGATTGGTTTACTGGGATGCCTTGAGCAACGTGCCGGGACTGGGCAACGTCGCGTTCATCCTGAAGATTCGCGTGACATTGCTCCGCGACCTCGGCGCTGCCTTGAGCCCGTTCAACTCCTTCCAGTTGCTCCAGGGCCTGGAAACTCTTGCCTTGCGCCAACGCCAGCACTCGATCAATGCGCTGGAGATTGCCAGGTTCCTCAAGAACCATTCGTTGGTCAGTTGGGTGACCTACCCAGGTCTGCCCGAGGATCCGAGCTACACGACAGCCTCCAAATACCTCAAGAACGGTTTCGGCGGCCTTGTCGGTTTCGGAATCAAAGGCGGCTTGGAGGCTGGCAAGAAGTTCATCAACTCGGTGAAACTGCTCTCGCACCTGGCCAACATCGGCGACGCCAAGAGCCTCGTTATTCATCCTGCATCGACCACCCACCAGCAACTCACGCACGAAGAACAGGCCGAGACCGGCGTGACACAGGATTACGTCCGACTTTCGGTTGGCTTGGAAGATGTCCAAGATATCAAGGCTGACATTGATCAGGCACTCAGGATGGCCGTCATCTGATTTCTGGATTAGGGGTGGCAATGTGGCCAACGCCGTCACCTCATTCCGATCGGCGATTTCCAATTCCAGCCCGCAGGACGGCATTGCTTCCCTGTAACAGTTTGGCTTGTTTTCATTTTTTCTTGCTGGTTTTTCTAACTGTTTGGTTGACTCAAAAGAAACGATGTGCTTCCTTGGTTTCTTGGATTAAAACTATTAACGCATTTATAATAAGCACGTTGTGAATTTCATTGAGTGCGAATTAT
>CAIUEN010000127.1 GCA_903898185.1 uncultured Verrucomicrobiales bacterium | reverse complement strand
GTTCCTATCTCACTTTATCAATAAACGCAATGCATCGTCCCAAGCAACTCCACTCAGAACGCGCCCCACCAATACCCATTCCGGTTATCAAGCTGCAAAAATAAATCCAAAACTACCCTTCCACGACCTGCGGAATGTAGGGTCGAAATCGCCTGGGAATTTTAAAACATGGCGGCGGCGGAGACGGTTTTAGAAATTCTTAGGACGGCGTGGATGAGGGCGGCAGACGAAGTTCATCCTGGGCCGGAGCCGCAATGCGACTGGGAGTAAAGCCTTCGGAGAGCAACAGCACCCGGACATTAACTTGGCCACGCTCGCGCAACCGGTCGGTCAGGTGTGACAGAGTATTACGGTCTTCGGTCAGAATAACGGGAATGCCATCGTCTTCCGCCTGCGCCAGAATTTTCAAGTCGTTGATAATAATTGGTCGGCGGTCTTCAACGGGCGAAGCACTGTCCTCGCGATTCGCCCGGAACAAAGCCGCCGCGCGAATGGCGTGAGGGAGGTTGTAGGGCTGGATGCGGAAATTTTGGAGCGGTAAATCGCTAACTGGCTGCCCGACTTCAAATTCACCGGCGGCAACCGTCGAAAGCCACATGGGAATGCGTTGCGTGAGGCAATGGCGGAAATATTCCAGCGCCACAGCGTGATTCGGCCGCTCTGGATCGGCAAACGTGATCAAAAAGCTGGTGTCGAGCGAAACCTGAAGCATAGCGTCATTTATTCCCTCGGAGCGATTCCACCCAACCCGCTGCCGACGTCACATCCCGCCACGCTTCCCGGCCTTTCTGCCAGAGATTCTCCAGAGCCCGCTCGTCCACCTCGGTCGCATTGTCAACAAATTGAATCAGGCGGACATCGCGCAAAGCCTTGGTGCGAATGTGCTGCTCGGCCTGCACCCGGAGCGTAACGTCCTTGTAAAGCTGGTTTTCCTTTTCGCCGCCAAGCTGCTGTTCCGTGGCACTGATGCGCACGCTCTGGCCGGAATCCGCCAAAACCAGATGCACATTGGGGTCTTGTTTTCCACCAGCTTTGACCACCTTGCCGGACAAATACTTTTCCACACTCACCCAGGCATTCTCGCTGCCATGTTGAAACTGGCTTGTGTTCGCAATTTTCAGGAGGCGACGAACGGAATCGGCTTGATCGATGAGTTTTTCGACCTCTTCCAAAAAAACGCGCAAGGTCGGCAAATCCACCGTGGCCGGGGTCAACGGGCGGTTGTCGATCACATCATTGAGTGAAAACTCAAGCTCTGTCAGTTCACCGGGCATATTGTTCACAACAAAAGTATCATCCGCATCCTCTGATTTCACAAGTGGATTTGCGGAAAAAAATAGCCGCGCCCGCATGGGCGCGGAGATGTCCTCAGTGTCAAACAAGATGGTATTTTCACGCGCGCTTCAACGGGGCCGCGCCCACACGGGCGCGGAGATTGTCACAAAAATCATTATGCTAACAGACCAACAAGTTCTTCAACGGGGCCGCGCCCACACGGGCGCGGAGATTAGAACCTCTGTTACTCCTTGTGGCGCAGGTTCGCAATACTTGAATTGCGAGAGCTTGCGTTGTTTTGAGTGTCTGTGTGCTGGCGATGTCTGGTTGTCTCGTCATTATCAGCTTGTTTTAAGGCGGTTACGCCATGCGAGCGCGGGAGGGGTTTTCCCCATCACTTCGCCACTCGCGGGTTAAATTGTCAAAGATCACCAACGTCTCAAACTAACACGGCGCGGCCAACTTCATGTAGAGCTCCAATCACGGTGATCACCTGGTCACCTCGCCCAAGGGTGTTGAATTGATCGGAATTTCGCTCTAATAAGTTACCGCTGCATTTGCTCCCTGTTTTCTTCTTTTCAGCAACACCTGGCTAAAGCCAGGTGTCAGACGCAAGCTAATGAAATCGAGCCGTTTTAACGGCTTTTCCTGCGCCTTGAAGCCGTTAAAACGGCTAAAGACTCACATTCCAAGCGTAACACCCGACTAAAGTCGGGTGTTACTGAAAAAGGCGATTATCAGCTTGAACTATTTTTCCTCAATTCAACACCCTAACCTCGCCATTCCGAAGGCCACAGCCCGATAAAAATCACCTGATCTTCGTCGTGATTGATGATGTCGCACAAAGCGGTTTCCAATGCAATCTTTTCCATGAATTCAGGCCGCGCTCAAACACTGAAAACTGCAAGTGGTCGCCAAGAGTAACTACCCCACGCTGACAGCAAATGGCACGCGGGGGTTTTTATTGATTGCCTCCTTGCTGGCTGCGAGACGACGGTGCAGCGCGGGTTCAACGCGCAGAACAAATTTGCCGCTGAATTGTTTTGCGGCCAGCGGTTCGGGAAGTTCCTGGCCGTCCGTTTCCAGAATTTCAATCCACTCCTCGACGCCCCGGCAGAGTTGAGCATACACCTTTGCCTCGTCTTTGCCGTGGCAGCATGGGCCGATGAGTGGCGGGGCGCTGCCCACAAAGCGACCGTCCTCGTCGCTCCACTAGGTGCATGACAGAAAAGTTGCCCTGTGGGGCAGGCTTCCGGCCTGCCAGCACCTCGTTATCGAGGTGCAGTGATTATTGTGCTGACTGTTGCGGTGCCTCTGGCTCCGCAGAGAATTTGGAAACCCCATGCGCAGGCAGATCAGAGTTTCCGCCCGTATTCCCTCAAAATGAGAATTGCTGACTTGCTCTGGATGAAGATGTGTCGAGGGGGCGGAGACCCCTCGAACCGGCAGACCGGAGGTCTGCCCCACAGGGTAACTTGCCTGTCACACACCCCGCTCCACTCCACGATTTTCATTTAGCGGGCGGCTTGGCCTTCAGTTCGCTCGTTTTCATTGTTTCGATTCCTCAATTCTCCGCCGCACTTGGCGTTCCTGATACGGAAAAGCATCATCGCGCAGGTTGCCGCTAATTGTTATGCGCGGCCCTTTCGGATGAATAAAATTCCGGTGACTTCCTTTGCCACCCCGGTTCACAAAGCCAGCCTTTTCCAAGTCGCCAATTGCACTCCAAGAGCTTTTGAAGCTGATGCGATAAAACGGGAAATCCTTTGCGGGGCGGTAGATTTTCGCCCGTTGGCCTTTGTGTCCAACTGTGACGGGGAAAGTCACTCGTTTGTCGGGATTCTGGACTGATTTCAGTGCAAATTCTGTGCAAGTAATCGACGAATCCTTGTTTTCCTCAATAAAAATGGCTCCAGAGGTAGGGCTCGAACCTAAATCAGGAGTTTTCTTGTCACCAACAACTGTTGCATCTTGTTGCGCGTTCATGCCTATTAAGTAACACACGAAATGACTGTGCGCAAGTGGTATATGTGCATTTATGGGAATCTTTGAGAAAAAAAACGTGTGCAAATCATGTGCAACAAAATTCAGTGTGCAAAAACTGTGCAAATGAAATCCGGTTACTAAATCTGTGCAAACTTGTGCAAGTCGCCAAGGGCTCTCCAGAGGCTTAACGGAGGACGTTTCTTGACAACAATTGCTGTCGGTTCCATCGGTTTTTACTGTCATCGAAACAAAGGGGCAGGGGTGTTTGGGGTTTTCGTTTTTCTGACTGGATGGATGGATATATCCCCTCTCTCAACTTTCTGAGATTTCTCCCAAGGCCAAGCCCTGAGGCATGCCCTGCCCAATGGCTGAATGATTCAGAACGAGCTTTCTACCAGTAGAAAGCTGGATGTTGCACGAACTCTGGGAATGTTATCCTTGCAAAAAGATAACATTTGAGAGGAATAGCATGCCCTAATGAAGCAAGCTATAGCAAGCAGATCGAACTACTAGAGTATGGATTCGCTTTTCTGTATCCTGCGCGGTAATGTGTTCGCGCAAATGAGTTCGACGCACCAAAGACACAGATCATGAATTCAAACTTTCAAAACAGGTTTAGGCGCTCACGCAAAGAGATTGACGCGGCCCTTGCACTGACAGGTGGCAGCTTTCGGGCGTCTGCCAAGCTCTTGGATATGGAGCCGCAGGAATTCAGGAACAAGATTAACCACTCCAAGGAATTGAAATCCAAGTGGGGCAAACCTCGTGGACGCCAGAAGGGGAAACTCTCGTTCGATATTTTTGACTATGACGCGCAGATGGATGTTGGCAATTGGGGGCCAAGCTTATTTGTCAGCCTGTTGAGTCACGCAACGGAAAGCGACCGGCAATATATTCGAGAGTGGCTTAACAGCCATTGAATTCTTAGCGCAAGGATTCGCCTTGTTTGTAAATCATTCGCTCATTTTGCTGGCATTCTCAAAAGGGCGGGACATATTTCTGCAACCTAAATGAACATGGCCAAAAGATATGACTTCCGATCCAAAGGAAATACCAGTCCGGCACTATGACCGCGTAGCTGAGGAATTG
>CAIUEN010000126.1 GCA_903898185.1 uncultured Verrucomicrobiales bacterium | reverse complement strand
CCGAGTTTGTTGTTACAAACACGAGTGCCGCAACGCATCCACAGCCTTTCCTTAGAACCAGCTTATGTCCCGTACCCTCCTCCTTCATTATTGGACATTCCTTGTTCGATATTGGATATTCAGGCTGAAACCTTCCACGGCATATTGGGTATTCTTGCTTGCCTGTCATAGTAAGAATTGCTGGAAAAGGACGAAATCTCTCTTGACGATTTGTTTTTTCTCTGGTTTATCATGTTCCAAATATGGTTGAACAACATCAATTTCAAGCCGAAATCCAGCAACTGCTGGATATCGTAATCCATTCTCTCTACACCGACCGAGAGATTTTTGTCCGTGAACTCATCTCGAACGCGGCGGATGCATTGGAAAAACTTCGTTTTGAGCAAAGTTCGGGCCAGGCCGTTTTCCAGCCGGACATCCCAGCGGGAATCAGCGTGAAAACAGACGAAAAGGCTGGGACCGTCACATTCATCGATTCGGGCATTGGCATGACGCACGGGGAGTTGGTCGATAATTTGGGCACTATTGCGCATTCCGGAACGAAGGCGTTTCTCAAGCAGTTGGCTGAGGACAAGAAGCCGGACGCGCGATTGATCGGGCAATTCGGCGTCGGCTTTTATTCCGCGTTCATGGTGGGAAGCAAAGTTGAAGTTCTATCCCGCTCGCACAAACCGGATGAGCAGGGATGGCGTTGGACAAGCTCGAACGGGGGCGGCTATGAAATTGAATCCGCCGGGGATATTCCGCGCGGCACCCAGATCATTGTTCACCTGAAAGAGGACGCCAAAGAGTTTGCCAAGGAAGAGACTCTCAAGCGCATCGCCGAGCGATACTCAAATTTCATCCAGTATCCGATTGAACTTAATGGCACTCGGCTCAACACGATCCAAGCTATCTGGGGCCGCAACAAGAGCGAAATCACTGACGCCGATTACAATGCGTTCTATCAATACGTCGGACACGATCACGAGGATCCGTTGCTGCGCCTGCATTTCAATGCCGACGCGCCGTTGTCGATCCAGTCGCTGGTGTTTGTGCCTCAGCACAACCGCGAGAACCTTGGCCTCGGCCAGACCAAGCCGGGAGTAAGTCTCTATTGCAAGAAGGTTCTCATCGAAGCTCATGCCCCTGACCTGTTTCCGAGTTGGCTGCGTTTCCTGCGCGGGGTGGTCGATAGCGAGGATTTGCCGCTGAATATCTCGCGGCAAACCATGCAGGACACGACTCTGATGCAGAAGCTCAACCGGGTTCTTACCGGTCGGTTTCTCAAATTTCTCGACGAAACCGCCGAGAAAGACGCCGTCACTTACGAGAAATTCTATCGCGAGTATCAACAGTGCATCAAGGAAGGGGTTGCCAATGATTTCACACACCGCGAGGCGCTGGGGAAACTGCTGCGATACGAGTCGTCAACCACCGATCCTGGCAAGCTCACCGGACTGGCCGATTATGCCAAGCGAATTACCGGCGATAAAAAAGAGATTTATTATTTACTGGCACCCAACCGCGAAAGCGCCGAGGGAAGCCCTTATTTCGAAGTGTTCCAGTCGCGGGGAATCGAGGTTTTGTTCCTCTACGATGCATGGGATGAATTTGTGATGGAGCATCTGAGAACATTCGATGGCAAGACTCTGCGAGCGGCCGAGAAAGCCGACTTGGACCTTCTCACCCCACCCGTTGCGCCGGACGCGCTCAGCGACAACGCGGCGCAGGAACTTGCCAAATGGATCAAGGAAAAGCTGGCCGAGCGCGTGGGCGCCGTCCGCGTCTCCAAACGGCTGGTTTCCAGCCCGGCGGTCGTATTGGAATCCGACCGCACGATGACCTCAAGCATGAGACGCATTCTCAAGAACATGAACCGTGACGAGGCCAAGAACGAAGGCATACAGGATCTTGAAATCAATCCCCGCCATCCTGTGATTGTTCGCCTTGACAAGATTCGCCAGACAAACCAGGAACTGGCGGTCAAAGTGGTCGAGCAGATCAACGATAACGCGCGAGTGGCCGCCGGCCTTTTGGACGATCCCCGTCCGATGCTCAAGCGCCTTAATGAGCTGCTCGAACAGGTGCTAAAGTAGAACGGGCATCTTAGACCATCTATACTGTAAACGGCTAAGATCGTCCCTTCTTCTCTCGGCGCAAGAAGTTAGGGATTTGGAACTTCAAAAGTACCAGTGAATCGGCGCAAAATGGTCAAAATACGGGTACTTTTGAATCTTCCAACTCCCTAACATTCTTACTTGCTCTGGAGGAATGTGTGTCGAGGGGGCGGAGACCTCGCGAACTACCCTGCTGCGGGTTCACCGTCGATCGGCTTGCAGCAGTCCCTTCAGTACAGCTCCGAGCTTTCGCGCGGCATCGGTGGTCTGCCTCTGAAAACCAACCAGCTTTGGAATGCGCGTCGGCTGACTCAAGACATTCCAGATCAGGCGCTTGTAATCGATTCGGTCGTCAGAAGTCATCAGCGCGTTGAAATCGAGTGGCAAATCCTGGGTGGCGTCGTCGGAGATGACGCGGATCGTAGCGCTGGGGATTTTAAATTCGCCGCAAATCGTCCTGATAACTGACGATTCCATTTCCACAGCATCGGCGCCGGAACTCCGCCATAGTTCGGCCTTTTCGAGCGCAGTGATCGCCACCCGTTTGTGGCAATAGAACTTCCCGGAAATGGCACCGCAATTCTCCAACTCCGGTCCAAAGTCAGCAAGGAAATCCTGATCATAGAGCACCGTTCCAAATTTGTATTTTGGATTCAGTCCACCGGCAAAGCCGGCCGTGATAACGCGTTCCGGGCGTACCAGGCTGATGGCGCAGCGAATGCCCTCGGCGGCGTTGGTTCGTCCCATCCCGGTGATCCAAGTCTGACAGGACATGCCGCCTGCCAACGTGCCCTTGAAACACTCGGTGGCCACTGCGAAGTATTTGGCTTCTTCCTTGACCGCAAAACAGACCAGCAGGTCAACCGGCGGCTGAACCAGCTTCCCGATGGGGCCGCGTCCATTGTTGTTGAGTGACATGACCGCTATTTTATTCCAGCCAGACGCTCTTTCCAAATTTTGTAAAGCAGGACGGTGGCATGAACATCGCGCAGACAATAAGCGGCAATCTCCCGGTAACGCCCCTCGGTCATCAATTGGCCAACGTCCATCCCTGTCACGCCATGGCTTTTAGGAGATTCGATGCCAAAAACCTTGCAGTAGAAATCCAAATTGAACCGGCGGGCTGCGCCCTCGCGTCCGCTGACTCCGTAAAAGGTCAATTGCTCGATCAAATCGCAATGAGGTTCGACCTGATAACGGTATCCGAGCCAGTCTTTGCGCGTGATTGGCACGTTGAGCAATGCCGAACGCAAATAGATGAACGGAACGTCAAATCCGCGTCCGTTGAACGTGACAATGCCATCGTAGTGTTTGGCCACATCCCAAAAGGCGGTCAATAGCTCATTCTCGTCAGCGCACGCTACAAATTCGACAGGCCCCGAGGGATCGTCCACGCTGTCTTCAAAATCGTCCGAGATGAACAACACCTGGCCGCGGCAGCTCTCGGCATTGAGCATCGCAATGCAAACCACCTGCCCGGTCAAAGGCCAGAGGCTGAACATGCGGACAATCTCCTGCCGCCGGGCTTCGCGCAGGGATTCGTCGGGAATGTTCGCTGCTTCGCGCAGCAGATACTCCTGCTGCGCTTCGTCAAACTGCTCCAAGGGCAGTCCGATGGTTTCGATATCGAAGACAAGTTTGGCCATGCAGGGCACTGTATTGCCGAGGAACGCGATAAATCAAGATTGAGATTCAACGATTCAACAATAACTCAACATAAGGAACATCCTCCGGGATGGTTACCTTTGGGTTTGGCTCCGAACTGGCGACCAAGGTCACCGGTTGGCCAATGAGTTCGCAAGCGGCTGTGTCGTCGGTGACACTCAATCCTTCCTCGCGTACCATGCTCAATGCCTTGCGGATGATGGCTACGCGGAATGTCTGTGGAGTTTGCACCGCCCAAAGGCTCGAACGATTCAAGTGGCGGGAAATGATTGCGCCATCATCCGATTGCTTGATGGTGTCCGAAACAGGTTGCGCCGCGACAGCCGCGCCGGTTCGTCGAGCGGCTTCGATTGTGGCGGCAATCAATGATGCGCTGGTGCAGGGCCGGGCGGCATCTTGGATTGCTACGATTTCCGTGCCTTCTGAAAGGGCTTGTAATCCGTTCCAGACGGAATCCTGCCGCTCCTTTCCGCCCCGCGCAAATCGGTATTTCTTCTTAAACTGGTATTCACTGGCAAGTTCGGCAAAGGCATCTTCCATTCCTTCGCGGACAACGACGACGATTTCGTCAATGCACTCGATGGAATCAAATCTACCCCAAGTATGGGCGACAACAGGGCGTCCCGCCACAGGGAGAAAGAGCTTGTCCATGTTCGCGCCCATGCGGGTACCCTTGCCTGCCGCAACGATAATGGCCGATGTCATAGCAAGTCCTGCTGACGCTTATATGCTTCGCGAATCGCTCGGAGCAAATCGTTGGATCGTGCCTCGTATCGCTCGAACTCCCGGATGTTGTCCCGTTTGACATGGAGTTGGCCTTCGCCTGTGTTGCCGCGATGCTGTCCGGTGGAGTAGTAATTGTTGTTAGCGACTTCCTTGGATGCCAAAATCCAATAGCGGATTTTGTCGCGCCAGACGCCAAGCCAGATGAAAACATCACAGCATCCGGGCTTCACTTGTTGGAAATTCATGTCGAAGTCATCTGTTGAATCAGTAGAAAGCGCCTTGACGTAAAGGGGTTCATTGCTGTCAAAGTCAACCGCGCGGGAAGCCTTCACTTCTATCTTAATTCTGCCATCAAGGAAGAAGTCGTACTCGCCAGAGTAATCGCAGTCCAGCTTCTTGCTTGGCCGAACCATGTCCGGCACAAGTTCGGAAAGATGGCCTTGTGCCCACGCCTCCCCAAAACCTCTGGGTACGCTGATTTCAAAAATGTAGAGGAACTTATTTCTGCCGATGTAGGCATCGCGCAGTTCGACATAGTCATCGAATGTCAATCTGTCAGCTCCAAGGAGTGCCGAAATGATGTATTCGTAATCGTTGAAGGGATAGACGGAAACAAGACCATCCAACTTACGCCTAAAATCCGTCTCATTTGGCAGTGTGGCAACAAGTCGGTCGAGATCTTGTTTGAGTATTTGCATAATTAGAAGAGGTTGCCTTGGGCTGCAACTTGAGCGTTGTGTTTTGGAAGTCGTTCGCGACGAAGGATATCATCGGACACCGGGGCGGCAGCCAACCTGACCATCTGCGATGCCACAGGAGCAGTCTCTTGGGGCTCAAATTGCACCTTTATGTCATTCTCAAAGGCATGGCTGTTTTGCCATCCGAGACGTCCGGTTTTACGATAGTTTTCAAGTCGGCGGATGCTGATTTCGCAGAAAACTGGGTCTGTATCGATAGTGTAACAGCGCCGCCTGAGAATTTCACTGGCAAGGAGCGTAGTCCCGGAGTGGGCAAAGAAGTCAACAACAAGATGGGTTGGATCGGACGATGCCTGAATAATCCGGTCAATGCACTTCAGAGGCTTCTGTGCGTAGCATCCATTAACGTTCTCTTCCATCCGGTAGAACACCTGCTGAATATCGACCCAGACATTTCCAGCACGGATGTTCTCTGATTTGCTCCTTTGCATGTTCTCGGTGACCAGACCGTTAACCTCCTTGTAATAGCCTCGAAGAATTTTAGGAATGTCGGTATATTCGGCTTCGACGTTAAAAACCGGGTTTCCTTTGGTGTAGTAGAGTAGCTCTTGTCGAACTGCCATCCAGTTCTTCTGTGTCCCGTAACCGCGCTGATTTCTCATCGTAATGAAACTACGGGTTACCAGTGGCAGAGCTCGCATCATTATCATGAAGTCGGGCAGCGGCTGAAAACCATCTTTCTGGTCAGCCCCCAGCCAGACGTAAAGGGATGCGTTCAAGGCCATCCAGTCGAGCGTGCATTGTATCCATTGTTTGCACCACCCGATAAACTCGGCAATACTCCGTTCCTCGAATGCGACCAAGTTGTAGGGTGGGTCGTGAATTGCAAGGTCCGCTTTGTTTCCATCCATCAACAGGTCGATGTCGCCGGGACGAGTGGCATCCAAACACCCGACCTTGTGCCCCGACAGCGCGTCAGTCCAGACCTCTCCTTGCTTGAGGCGACAATAAGGCTGCACCAAGGCACGAACATCCGGCCTGTCGTCCAACCGTGGTAGTGGATTATGAACCATCATTGCCATTACTATTTTAGTTATCGGCGTGGAACTCAAGAGCAAATCGACGTCCCGAATCTGTAGTAAAATAGTCCCACGACATGCGGAGCGGAAACTGGTGGAATCCGTGATACGACGGAATCAGATATTGGGGCTACGGGCTAATTTCATCCTTCCGAGCGGTTCCTTACCACCTGTTTTGCTAGGCGGATGGCGGCGCGCATGCTGGAGGGATTGGCCTTGTTTTGACCGGCAATGTCGTAAGCGGTTCCATGGTCGGGCGAGGTGCGGACAAATGGCAGTCCGAGCGTCCAATTCACGCCCGAATCAAATGCGATCATTTTCAAAGGCACCAAGCCCTGATCGTGATACATGGCCACGACTACGTCGTAATCCCCAACATAAGCGTAGTGGAAGAGCGTGTCTGCGGCGAGCGGACCCACAACATCCAAATCCTGCTGACGCGCACCGTCGATGGCAGGCTTGATAATCGTGATTTCTTCGGTTCCCATTTTGCCACCTTCACCCGCATGGGGATTGAGCCCACAAACAGCAACTCGCTGGCGAGGAAGGCCCAAATCGACACACGCTTGCGCGCCAAGCTGAATGGCAAGCCTGATCTTCTCGGCCCGCAAGTGAGAAGCCACCAAGTTGATCGGCACATGGGTCGTCGCCAAGGCAACCCGCAACCAGCGACCGCGATCATCCTGGCCGAGCAACATCATGATCGTCTGGTTGGTTCCTGCAAGATCGGATAGAAATTCGGTCGCTCCTACAAACGCCTTGCCGGTGCGAATAATCGCCTCTTTGCTGACTGGGGCGGTGACGATGGCGTCGGCCTCCATGCGGAGGCATCGCTGGCTGGCGTCAGTCAGCCAAGCAAGAGCCGCCTTGGCAGCAGCCGGGGAACCCGGTTCCAAATTTGTGGGGAGCGAGCCCGGCAGCGGATTATGCACCAAGAATCGGCCCTGCTCTTTTTCACCCAGGATTTTGAATGCCAGGTTCAACCCCAGTTGCTCATTTAACCGCAAGGTTCTCAGGACATCGCCGATGAGAAGATACTGAGCATCATCATCAGCGGCCTCGGCGGCCAGGGCTTTCAGTGTCACTTCCGGGCCAATCCCGGTCACATCACCCATGGAAATCACGATTTTCATAACAGGCAACTACAATCTGGAGAGTCCCGCTTTATCGCTCCAAAAGACTAATTTGACTTTGTTATTTTAACCGTCTTCTTTTTCACGGCGTTTTTGCGCGCGCGCATGCGATTCGATAGCTTGTTGTCTGAGGCGATGTCTTTGGCGCATCTGCATGAGGACTTCCGCTTGATCCACATCTCTCCTGGG
>CAIUEN010000125.1 GCA_903898185.1 uncultured Verrucomicrobiales bacterium | reverse complement strand
CATTTACAGCGCCCTAATTCGAGGCCGCTCGGCCTCCAACGAACGCTGCCTGATCTTCCCCAAACCGCTGACGAATCAAATAATCGTCACTGGAAAATTCTAATTGTCGCTACGCAACTCAAAATATTTTCAACTAAATTCTGGACATGCTCTTCGTAAAGGGAGCATGCTAGGTTTCCTAAGAACGCTGCACTGCGAAAGCTGAGGCCACTGCTAAAAAACAATGGCCAGCTTTAATCCTTGTTTCTTGATGACTGTTCAGAGGGAGAAATTAGCGTCTCGCTGACGCTCGCCGGAAAGAGGGGCACAGGCAAGGATGCCTATGCTACCTTTTTTCTAAATCGGGTAGCCCAATCGGAATTTTCCGGAACTTTCGGGCATCAGCATGTCTGTTTCCTCAATGGAAAGTCCGGTTGCAACGTCGAGCTTGGACATGAGTCGCCGCTGTAGTTCTTCACATGAGGTGTCAGTCGGCGGGACGCTGTCCGGGACATAACGCAGCAACCAATGCGTCTTGGATGGTTGAAGCAATTGGTAATGCGCAAATCCCACCAACCCGGCGAAACATTGATCCAACTGCAAGATGGTGACTCGCCGGCCTGCTGGCGTGACGAAGGCGTCGGCAGCCCGGCCATGAACCTGGTAAGTGGTACGAGAACCTTGATCGTTGCGTTCGGCCAAGTCACCGATCCGATAGCGGATCAGTGGCATGTAATCATTGGTCAAGGTCGTGACAATCAATTGGCCCACGCCATTGTTGTCTGGTTCGACAATCTCCAAGATGGCAGTATCAAGGCTTGGACGCATCTGGCGTGTTTCATCTTCCATGAGCAGGTGGCCGGTTTCGGTCGATCCATAAAGGTCGTAAACCGGAACTCCGAAGGCTCTCTCAATAATCGTCCGGTGAGTTAGACTGACGAATTCATAACTGCACAGGACAAAGCGCAGCGTTGGAAAGCAAATGCCTTTGCGTTCGCAATATCGCGCAAAAGCAACGCCATACACCGGGTCCACGTCAAGAAAACAAGGCTGCCATTCGGCGGTCTCTTCCGCCATGCGCGCCAAGTCTGTTTCACCCCAGAGGAACGGATGTCGGGAAAGGCTGGTATGGAGAGTGTTGCCAACAACACGATCCGATTTTGTCGGCACCCCGGTATAACAAACGTCACCATTGCAAACGGGGGAAGTGAGGGTCACCCGACGTGGATTGGGGCAGGCATCCAGCGCTTCGCTTGCCACTCGATTAAGCCGTAGCGCTCGTTCCTCTTGTTGCGCCCACCATCCCAGAGCCAGAATGAGCGGCGTTCGGGCTTCCGAAGTTCCAGACGTATGTTCGAGTTCAACCAAACTTTCATCAAGGAGGTTCTCCAATTCGACGCCACTGGGCAAAAAGTTGCGCGGGAAATTTTGTCGAATTTCCTGTTTTGTGATCTGCGGCAGCAAGTGGAACTGGGACATTGCGTCCGATGCCCCAATGTCCGCCTTGATCTGACGATACAGCGGCACCTCCTCAATCCAGCGTGGAAGCGCCTTTGCAAGACGCTGGCTTTGAGCGTTCATTTCAAATTGCGGCACTCGAAGAGTTGGACGTGCCGGAGGACACGTCCGCGGTAGAGGATGGGGCTGATGCCCAAACTTGTGACGGATTCAAACTGCGCGATTATATCGCCCGGTGGGGCATCACCCACCAGTTTGGCGGAATCGTAGAGGACGGCTTCGTGATTCCACCATTTGGCCAGCCAGCCTTGGCTGAAAGGCGGGTCTTTGAGTTCATGCACAAAGATGGCGTTCTGACCTTTTCGCTCGTGGTAATCCGTCCAGAAGTAGAACTGGTTGTAGGGAACGGGGCTCAATGGATAGTAAACCAAGGGTTCGGCGCCGGTCTGAGCGCGTTGACGGGCTTCGGGAAGATAGAAGCTGATGAGCGAGGTATTGCCGTAGTGGTCGCCGATGATAAAGGCCGGTTTGCCTTCGGCTGCAAGTTTGGCCCGCGCAGTTCCGGCCAGACTCGCCATGTGCGACCATCCGCGCACCCGGCGCAGAACATCCAACTTGGCGGGAATAGGCCGTCCTATCATCTTGCCAACGAGATTGGTGTCATGCGCGAGGATGACGAAAAATAGCCCGAGCGAGGCACCGAAGATAAAGAGCGGCTTCGCCCAACGGCGAACCTCCTGCCATCGTTCTCCGAAGTAGATCACCATGAGACAGAAGAACGGGATTACCGATGGCGCAATCCAGTTGGGATAAACCCGGCTGTGAAAGCTGAACATGCAGTAGAAACCGAATACCGAAGCGCCCATGCAGAAGAGGTAAAGCTTCAGCGGATATCGGTTGGATGACGATTCCTCTCCAGAATGTGCCAAGGCATGCGAATTCTTATCCCGCCAGAAACCGACCGCAGCCCAGAGCATTCCAACGAAAAAGATCGGGTTAAGCAGCCCAAATTCAGCTCCCATGAATTCACCGAAATAACTGAGGAGTTTCCAACTGAAATGCCACGGTTCCGAGAGATGTCCGTCACTGGCGACATGATGAACGGTAATCCACTGATGTTGAGCATTCCAAACCAAGACCGGCATAGCGCATAACAGGTTCACCAGCAGCGCGAGATAAGGACCTGGACGCCTCAGGTGTTTGCGAGCGGGCGGCCAAAGAAGGAAGAATAGCAGCCAGCTCAGCCATTGGAAAAGGTTGGTGTATTTGCTCAAAAAACCGAGCCCCATCCAAAGCCCAACCCAGAGCCAATGGCGGGTCGAGCCATCGGGTTGACTTGCGCGCCAGCCAACAATCATGGCGGCAGTCCAGAACAAGACCGATAACGGGTCGATGGTCATGAGTGTCGCGCCAACGGCGGTCAGAATGGTGGTGGCGCAAATGAGCAGCAGCGCCACGCCAGCTCGCGCGCTAAATTCTCGGGCGATAAATCGCAGGATCAAGAGCGACAGAACAGCCGCAATCACCGGCGAGAAAAAACGGACTCCAAAAGCGGTGTCACCCCAGATGTGTGTGCCGAGAAACTGGGTGTAGGCGATAAGCGGCGGCTTGCTGTAATAGGATAGCGCTGGATGCTTGGACCAAAGCCATTGATAGGCTTCGTCTTCGCTAAGTTCGATTTTGCCGGATGCCAGGTAGGCGATGCGAACGACGAACAGCAACGCAATGAAAATGTACCCGAAGCGCAACCATGCCGCCTGATCCATTGCCGGACGGAATGAGGAAGACTCTTCCACAGGATTCAACAGGTCTGGCATCCTTGCGTGCCAGGCTGGAAACCAGCGTTTGCCAGTCCATTGCCAGAGCGACTTGAGGGCCCAAGCCAGCGCCAGCGTTGATCCCGCGCCCAGGATGGTTCCAGCCAGAACATCGCTCGGATAATGCACCCCATTATAGATGCGCGAAAACCCGACCAACACCGCCAGCGGAAGCATGAAACGGAGGCTTCGCCGGTAGTAGATCCAAGTCATTGTTGCCGCCGTAAACCAGTTCGCGGCGTGCGAGGAAGGCATGCTCCAGCTATCCGTGCGTCCGACTTGGGGTGGAATATGGGTGTCAAGGATGTCATGGAATGGACGGAACCTGCCCACCGCCTCTTTCATCGAGTTGCACACTGCTCCATCGCAAAACGCAATGGCGAGCAAGAGCATGATGACATAGACACGCGCGCGAAGCCCGCCTTTCCAAAGGAGAAGAGCGACAATCCCCACCACCGTCGGCACAAAAAGCGGGTTCCCGCTGACAAAGGGCATCAACCGGTCAAAGAATGCGTTTTGCATCGACAGGTTGACGAATCGAAACAGCGAGACGTCCAGTGATTGGAGCCAATGTATCATGACGCGGCTCAGTAGATTACCAGCGAACGTACCGGGAGTCCTTTGAGGCGATCACGTCCGTTAAGGAAGCTTAGTTCGATCAGGAAACTGATTCCGACCAACTCAGCGCCGATGCGTTTAAGCAGCTTGGCGGCGGCGATGGCTGTGCCCCCAGTGGCCAGGAGATCGTCCACCAGCAGTACGCGGCTGCCCGGTTTGAGGGCATCCACATGGATGGCAACCGTGTTCGAGCCGTATTCGAGATCGTAGGTTTCCTCGTACGTTTGGAATGGCAACTTGCCCTTCTTGCGCACAGGCACAAACCCGCAGCCGAGTTTGTAGGCGGCGGCGGCGGCGAAAATGAACCCGCGGGCATCGATCCCGACCACGGCGTCCAGCGAGCCTGGGCTGATATTGGCGATCAGCAGGTCAATGGAACCGGCAAACAGGCGAGCATCGGCGAGAACAGGGGTGATATCCTTAAACTGGATGCCCGGTTTTGGAAAATCCGGAATGTTACGAATGGCGGCGGACAAATCTCTGGCGGTAACTTCTGTCATGAAGCTGACAGTAAGACCATCAGTCATTTTTTAACAGCCTCAAGTTGATCGATCATTTTGCGCAGCTTGTTCAGGGCGATATTTTGAATCTGGCGCACCCGTTCGCGAGTTACTCCGAATCCGTCTCCGACCTCTTCGAGGGTTTTCTCGGAGGCTCCGTCCAACCCAAAGCGATAGCGCAGAATCGTCGCCTCTCGCGCGTTCAGGGTTTTGATCATCTCCTGGAGCATGCGGGTGACCGTTTTTTCCTCAAGCGATTCGTATGGGGTATTGGCGTTTTCGTCCTGGACTACCTCGGAAAAATTGATCGAGTCCTCGTCGCTGATGGGAGCATCCAGAGATGTCGGGCGAATGGACGCCGTGCGCATCAGGGTGACGCGTGTGGTGGACAATCCCAGTTCGTCGGCCAATTCATCATCGGTCGGTTCGCGTCCGAACATCTCGTGAAGCTTGAGAGCGGTGCGGCGCAATTTGGCAATTTTGTCCACCAAGTGAACAGGGAGCCGAATGGTCTTGGACTGATTGGCGAGCGCTCGTTTGATTGATTGTTTGATCCACCACGAACCGTAGGTTGAAAGCTTGCCGCCTTTGGAGGGGTCGAACCGTTCGACCGCTTTCATCAAGCCGATATTGCCCTCGTTGATCAAGTCAAGCAGAGGGAGACCGAAACTCTCGTAATCGTGGGCAATCTTGACCACCAAGCGCAGGTTGGCCTTGATCATTTGCTCACGCGCCTTCTTGTCACCTTTGCGGATGCGGGCTGCAAGATCAATTTCCTCCACGGGTGTCAGGAGTTTGACCTGGCCGATTTCACGCAGGTAAAGCTTGATGGCGGTATCGCCATCGTAGGGGGCGCGTTCGTTTTCGGGAGGCAGGGGA
This sequence comes from uncultured Verrucomicrobiales bacterium, assembly GCA_903898185.1. Taxonomy (GTDB): domain Bacteria; phylum Verrucomicrobiota; class Verrucomicrobiia; order Limisphaerales; family Palsa-1400; genus CAIUEN01. Next base: position 795 of record CAIUEN010000125.1, on the reverse strand, counting down.
TCCTCTTCCGTGATGACAATTTCGGTGTCTGACGCCTGTTCAGCGGCAGTTTTTGTCAATGGACGTTGGATGGCAGCCAGCGTGGATTTTGCCGACACAGGGGCATGATTCGCTTTAACTTTAAGCGTTCTTTTCTTTGCCGCCATTTTGCCCATTTTGATTTCGCGTTTCGCTTTCATGCCACACGATGAACAGTGCTGAAATTGTTAGGTCTGAACAGACGAACTCGCAAGGATAATAAGGCAAGATCCAGGAATTCTCATTATGTGGGGTATGCCTCTAGCTCCGCAGGGAGTCGAACACTTCGTGCGCAGGCAGATCAGCGTTTTCCCACTTTCTTGCTCAAAATGAGAATTGCTGCAGTCCACCTCTAGCCCGTAGAAAACCATGCAGTTTCCAGCCTCTAAGAATCCCCACTTATTATTGGAACCAAAGTTGAACATTTCTTAAACTATTGCGCCAAGGGGGGGGCGAAAACAATTTCTGAAAAAAACGCAATAATCAATTTGACCAAGAACCAGCTTATATCCCGAACCCTCTTACTTCATCATTGGATATTCCTTGTTCGATATTGGATATTCACCGGAGGATGAACCACGGAATACACGGAAGGAAAATTCCTCGTTCTTGGCGCAAAGAATAACCTTCTTGCCCATCCAAAGTATAACTGCCAAACAGGGGAAGGCTCACACAAAGACACAAAGGCACGAAGAGGCAGGAAAGGAACTCTCTTTTTGAGCCTGTTTATACCCAATCCTCTTCGTGTCTTTGTGTCTTTGTGTGAGTCTTCCCCTG
>CAIUEN010000124.1 GCA_903898185.1 uncultured Verrucomicrobiales bacterium | reverse complement strand
CGTTATGTTTGATTTCATTCTTGAGTCTAGAAGATGTTCTGTTGGATTGTCAACACGCAACAAAGCTGACACAACCGGCGAAAAACTGCAGGATTTATTTTAACAAAGTCAAAATAAGCTCTGGGAGAATCCGGAGTTCGGAGAAAAGTTCGGAGAAAATCATGAGGCTGAGAACAAATTCCAGCACCACCGCCGGAAGCGCCAACCATTGGAGGCACCCATGAATGAACCACCCAACCATCCGGAAATGGGCCAGTTGATCCTGTATCAAACCGAGGATGGCAAGACGCGTTTGGACGTGCGGTTGAAAGGGGAAACGGTATGGCTTTCTCTCATGCTGATGGCGGAGTTGTTCCAACGCGACAAGTCGGTCATTTCCAGGCACATTGCCAACATTTTTGAGGAAGGGGAATTGCCCTCCTTGGGAACTATTGCAAAATTTGCAACAGTTCAATCGGAAGGCGAACGCGAAGTTAGCCGCGAAATCGAGTTCTACAATCTGGATGTCATCATCTCGGTCGGCTACCGGGTGAAATCCCATCGCGGCACCCAGTTTCGCACCTGGGCAACCCAGCGCCTGCGCGAGTATATCGTCAAGGGTTTTGCACTGGATGATCATCGGCTCAAACACGGCGGCGGCGGTAACTATTTTGAGGAATTGCTCGCGCGCATCCGCGACATACGGTCCTCGGAAAAGGTTTTCTGGCGCAAGGTTCTGGACATCTACGCCACGAGCATCGACTACGATCCCTCGGTGGAAGCCTCCCAATGTTTCTTTGCCACCGTGCAGAAATCAGCCATGACCAAGCAAATGAACGCGCCCGGCTGGAATATGAGAAGTTTCGACGTCAGGCTGATCTCCAGCTTTCGCCGGTCGAAAAGCACTTTTTCGAGTCGGTCAAGAAACTGAAAACGTTGCCAGGCCAGGCCAAACCACGGAGGAAAAATTCATGAGTGGGCATTTCACCGAATTCAACACTGTTGAGCAAATGATCTTGGACGCTGTGACAAAGCACGGCGGCGCGGGAAATCTTACATTGGGCAACGAGGCGTTACCGGGGGCTTCACTCGGTTCCGAACTGCGCCCAACGCCTTGGGATTTAACCGATTTCATGCATTTATAATGTTCACAGCACACCATTACCACCCTTGTGTTTGCTGTGCTTTCTGCTTTTGGGACTGGCTCTACAATAGATGAATTGAAGAAAATTTCCACAGCAGTAAGAAATTTAACAACAGCTTAATTCATACGGAGTGAACACTGAAACAGATTGTGACACTAATCGCCGTTGTTCTCCACACCTCCTATGATTTCCAAGAATCTGAACCTCTTTGGAATGATTTCCTTTATCGTCCAGACAGTTCACGTCCATATCATTTCTCCCAGGATCGTTTTATCTTTTTTCCCCGCCCCAAACCCGCTAAAACCATGCCACTTCAGACAACATGATCACTGGTGAATTAAAATCGCAGATCGACCGAATTGGGGACGCTTTCTGGTCGGGTGGCATTTCCAACCCCTTGGAAGTCATTGAGCAAATCACTTACCTCCTGTTCATCAAGAGGCTGGATGAATTGCACACGGTTCAGGAAAAGAAGGCCAATCGACTGGGAAAACCGCTTGAGAACCCAATTTTCCCCAAGGGCAAGGACGAGAGGAAACGCCCTTATGAGGATTTGCGCTGGTCGAGGTTCAAGAATTTCGACCCCAAGGAGATGTTCATCGTCATCTCCGAGCACGCCTTCCCGTTCATCAAGGCCCTCAAGAGCGACCAGGAGAATTCCACCTATGCCCACAACATGAAGGATGCCCGGTTTACGATCCCCACTTCTGCGCTGCTCTCCAAGGTCGTTGATTTGATCAGCCTTGTGCCGATGGATGATCGTGATACCAAAGGCGACATTTACGAATACATGCTGGGGAAAATCGCTACGGCAGGTCAGAACGGTCAATTTCGCTCCCCTCGCCACACGATCAAGCTCATGGGTAACAGTTTAGCTTGGTTTCAATTTTTCTTACTCGTTTTTTTGAACTGTTTGGTTGACGCAAAAGAAACGAAGTGCTTCCTTAGTTTCTTGGATTAAAACTAGTAACGCATTTATAATAAGCATGTTGTGAATTTCATT
>CAIUEN010000123.1 GCA_903898185.1 uncultured Verrucomicrobiales bacterium | reverse complement strand
GAACACAAAAATGCCAAATCCATACAACAGCCAGCGGCCCCCTCGCGGCACCCCATTACCCGTTAACTTCAGCATGAATGCCACGTTCATTCCCAAGCTTATCGGTGCGGCGCTGGTTCTCTTTATTCTCATTGTTTCCGCAGGCACATCCACCTACATCGTCGAACCTGGCACACGCGGCATCAAGGTTACCCTTGGCAAAGCATCCGACCAATATCTCTCCGAGGGCTTTGGGATGAAAACGCCTTTTATCACATCAATTGTTCCCATCAACATCCGCCAGCGCACTCAGACTGTCAGCGCCGACTGTTTTTCCTCCGATCTCCAGCAGGTGAAAATGGAATTGCGCGTGCTCTATCGGCTGCCCGAGCAGTCCGTCGTCGAAGTTTATAAACAATACTCTGGCGATCCGTTTGACAGCCTTATCGCTCCGCGTGTTCAGGAAGCCATCAAGGAAGTCACCGCCATGCAAACGGCTGAGCAGATCGTCAAAAACCGTGAAGAAATCAAACAAAAATCCCTCGCCGCAGCCAGGACAAAGATTGGTGCCATCCTGAGTGTCGATGACATCGTCATTCGCAACATCAACCTTTCCCCTGAACTTGAACGCGCCATCGAAGCCAAGATGGTGGCCGAGCAGCAAGCCAACCAGGCGCGCTTCACGCAAATGCAAACCCAAGTCGAAGCCGAGACCGCCATTATCCGCGCGCGGGGAGAAGGCGAAGCCATTAAAGTCCGCGGCGAAGCCCTCAAGCTTAACCCGGCATTCCTGCGTCTGCAAATCGTCGAACGCTGGAACGGCAAGTCGCCCTTGGTCGTTCCGTCCGCAGCCAATAGCACTGGGGCTTCGCTCCTTCTGCCGCTTGGCACCCCTGATCTGCCTCAATGAACCCGCGCATACGCGCCATCCTTCAGATCTTCATCCTGCTGGCTGTTGCGGTCGGCCTCGTGCTCCTTTTTCCGCGGGCTTATGCATTCGTCGAAATGGCCGCGCGCGACCTGCGCTATTTCTGGTGGGTCATCCTCCTGATAGTCCTCGCGCTCTGGCTGATCTTCGGAATTGGCCATAAGCCAAAACGGTAGTTTCAGAACCTTGATACGTCGCGCTTTATTTGAAGGTAACTATACTCTGAACGGGTAAGAATGTTACTTCTTGCACCGAGAACAAGAATGATCTTACCTGTTTACAGTATAATTTGGCATTGCAAATTTATGAGTGTTACGATTTCATTCGGACAGATATGCAAGTGCGTTAAGGCTTTGGAAAATCGTCATCAACGCGGCCAGGTTTGGTCTGGTCTGGAGCCAGCAGTAATCGGTGTACGTCGCCGATGCTGCGAATGGGCAATCGCCGGAGCTTCGCCATGATTAACGGGCATCTACAGCAGATACTCAACCGACGGCGCGTAAGCGCTACATTGCAAACGCCGACCATCCTCGGTATTGTTTCCCTGAAGCCGAATAGTCTGAATCGTTACCTTCTTCATGACCACCAAAGCAAATGCCATTATCAGGAGCGTCTTTAACACGCGTTTAACGGCTGGGTTGTTGCTGGCCATTCTCACTGCGGGGATGGTGTCTGGGTGGTGGATGGTCGAGAGAACCAATGACGAGTTGCGCGCCAGCCAACTTCTGCAGGCGCGGATGGTGGCGCAAACGATAAACCTCGACCGGCTCAAAGCTCTGACGGGCACGGATGCGGACACCAACTCACCTGTCTATCTGCGGCTCAAGGAACAGCTCGCCACCGTTCGTACGGCTATCCCGCAATGCCGGTTTGTTTATCTCATGGGCCAACGGCCCAATGGCAATCTGTTCTTCTTTGTGGATAGCGAACCGACCAACTCGAAAGGCTGTTCTCCCGCAGGGCAGGTCTATACCGAAGCTCCAAAAAGTTTTCATCGCGTCTTTGGCACTCGGAACGCCGCCACCGAAGGATCCTACACCGACCGCTGGGGCAACTGGATTTCAGCGTTGGTTCCGATCATGGATCCACAAACGATCATGGAAGGTATGGCCACTCCGAAGGACGCTAAAGCAATGGTGATCAAGGCCATGGATTTTTACCGAAAAAACGGACGGGAACGGTTCCTGAATGAAGTCAACAATCCCAAAGGGGAATTCCGCAAGGGCGACCTTTACGCCTTCGTTTATGACCGCAACATGACCTATCTGGCTCATCCGGTTAATCCAGAGCGCGTCGGCCAGAACTGTTTTGACAAGAAAGACTGGATTGGCGGCAGGTGTTACCGCCGGGAAATTCAGAAAGTCGCCCAATCTCAAGGCCACGGCTGGGTGGAATATGAATATGAGAATGCTGCCAGCAAACAACTCGATCACAAGACCACCTATTTCGAGAGCGCGGACGATCTGATCGTCTGCGCTGGCGCCTACCGTGGCGACGGTAAAGTATTAGCCGCGCTGGGTTTGGATGTTGATGCCAACGCTTATGACTGGAAGCTGCTTCGGGCCGCGTTGCCCCCGGCAGTGTTGTCGCTGACATTGGCGGCGATTGTGCTGATCGGCTCCACGTTGCTGGCCCTGCGCTCCCGCATGTCGGTCATGCCAACGTGGTGGGGCAGCACATTGAAGCCGCGCTGGTGGCCTCGACCGGCTTGGCCTTGAGTCTGTTTGCCGGATGGATGGTTCAACAGCGCGACATCCATGATCGCAACGATGCGTTCACTCAACTGGCGGAAAACCAGTCCCAAGATATTGCCGAAAAGCTGCGCGAACTCCGCAATATTGGCTTGGAAAGTTTGGCGCACTTCTACGAGCACAGCTCATCTGTGACCTTGAATGAATTTGAATTGTTCACTCCTTATCTCACGAGGAATCCGACCGTCCAAGCATGGGCATGGATTCCCGTTGTGTCGGCGGCGGACAAGACCCGCTTTGAAGCGTCCGCCCGCGCCGACGGTTTGAAGGGATATGAGATATGGCAAGAGGATGCGCAGGGAAAACGAATTCCAGCCACGGAACGCGCTGTGTACTATCCAGTCTTCCATTTAGCTCCGTTGGTCGGCAACGAACGCGCTCTTGGCTACGACCTCGGTTCGGAGCCACTGCGGCGAGCGGCGTTGGAAACGGTGACGCGCACCGGACTGTCCACAGCCACCGATCCCATTTCTTTGGTACAGGAGGCTGGCAGCCAGAAAGGGATGCTGGTTTTCCGACCCGTCTTCGACCGTGAAAATCCCAAGCGGCTTCGCGGAATTGCCTTGATCTTGCTGCGGATGAAAACCGTGTTACGGGATATAGAAGCGAACAACTCGGTGTTTATTGAACTGGCGTTGCGTCGCAAGGATGGAACGTTGGAATCGCTATCCACTACCTGGCAGGCCGACAGTCCCCCGCTCACAGGCATTTCCCTCACTCGTCCCGTTATGGCCTTCGGGAAGGTCTTTTCCGTGACGGCCTACGCCGGTCCGGAGTTTATGCGCCTGCACCCAGTGCGAGATGGCTGGCTGGTGAGTCTCACGGGATTGGTGGCTACCAGCTCGTTGGCCATTCTGATCGGCGTGTTCCACCGGCGACGCGAGCAATTGGAGCGGCTTGTTGTAGATCGAACCAGTGAGCTGCGAGATAGCGAGATTCGGTATCGTTCACTGCTCAATGACATGCTGGAAGGCTTCGCTTATTGTCGAATGGTTTTTGATGATCGGACGCGCCCTGTGGACTTTATCTACCTCAACGTAAACAGTGCATTCGAGCGGTTGACTGGATTGCACAATGTGGTGGGAAAGCCTGTAACGGAGGTTGTTCCAAACATTAAAGAAACAAACCCAGAGGTGTTTGAAATCTACGGAAGAGTGGTGCTGACCGGAGCGTCGGAGCAATTTGAAATTCACATCAAGAATCCGCAACAATGGTTTAATATCTCAGTAACCAAATCTGGAAATGGCTGCTTTGCAACGATTTTTCAGAACATTACTGCAAGAAAACAGGCCGAAGCCGCCCTGCAACAAGCCGCCCGTGCCAGCGAACTGTTGCGCCAGTGCATATTGGCGATCAACGCCTGTCTCGATTTCAATTCAGCCATGGGCTGCTTGCTGAAAAAGGTCATTGGCTTGGACAGCATCGACGGCGGGGCTCTTTATCTTATTGAGGGTCAGGATGCCGTCCTGAAACATCAGGCGGGTTTAGAGCCTGAATTTGTCAATCAGGTGGCTCGCCGTCCCCTGAGCACGGGCTACATGAAAGCCGCTCTGGAGAATCCCCATGATATAATCAATGTCATCAAGCGGTTTCCGGAACAGAATCAATTGGGCGAAGCCCACGGGCTCCGCCACGTCCATTGCATCGCTTTGATGGCTGGCCTGCAGCCGTTGGGATTTCTGAATGTGTTTTCCCGCCGCCTTGAGCCGCCCAGCGGGGCGGACATTGAACTCATTCGTATTCTGTCGTTGGAAGCCGGTTCAGTGTTCTTGCGTCTTAAGGTTGAAGATCGCCTCCTGCATCTTAATGCCGAGCAGCGCGTCATCTTGGACACAACGCCATTGGGCGTCTGCTATCTCAAGAATAGGAAGGTTCAGTGGGTTAATCCCGCCTTTGGTCACATCCTGGGCTACACGGAGGAGGAAAGTATTGGCTTGGACAGCGCCGCATTTTATGTGAGCAGGGAGGAATATGAACAGGTGGGCAGTGCTGGTTACGAGCAACTCTCTAAAGGGGAAAGTTATTCCACCGAAGTGCGATTCAAACGAAAGGATGGCTCTCTGTTCTGGGCCTACATCGTCGGCAGATGTGTAAAACCAACGAACCAGGCAGAAGGATCGATTTGGACGCTGCATGACACCACGGAGCGAAAGCACATGTTGGAAGCTATTCAAGAAAGCGAGATCCGTTTGCGCTCAATCTTGACGGCTATGGCGGAGGGCGTGGTCGTCCGGGCGGCGGACGGAACGATCACCAACTGCAATTTGAATGCGGAAAAGATCCTTGGCCTGAGCCACAACGAGATCATGGGACTGACTTCGGTTCACCCGCGTTGGCAAGCTGTGCGCACAGACGGTTCCATCTTCCCAACCGAAGACCACCCGGCAATGGTCAGCCTGCGCACGGGCCGTCCCTGCCACAATGTGTTGTTTGGATTTCATCTGCCTGACGGATCGAAAAGATGGATCAACATCAACTCTGAACCGATGGTCAGGATGGGTGAAACACGGCCCTACGCAGTCGTGACATCCTTCGCCGACATCACTGAGCGCAAGCAGGCCGAAGCAGCCCTTGAACAAGTCGCCCGCGCAAATGAACAGTTGCGCCAATGCTTGGTGTCGCTCAACAACTGCTGCGATTTCGATTCCGCACTAACCTGCTTGATGCAGAAGGCAATGGGTTTCGCATGCATGGATAGCGCTGGGATTTATCTTATTCAGGGTCAGAACGCCGTCCTACGGCATCATACAGGTTTGGATCCTGCATTTGCCGAGCGGGTGGCTTGCCTCCCATTGAGCGTGGATTATGTCAAAGCCGCTCTGGAAGTTCCCTGCGAGATAGTCAACATTATTGACCAGTTCCCAGAACAAGCTCATTTGTGCGAAGCCTATGGGCTTCGGCACGCCTATTGCATTGCATTGATGGTCGCCGGGCAGCCGTTTGGATTTCTTAACATGGCTTCCCATCGCGTTGAGCCGCCCAGCGCGTCGGACATTGAACTCATCCGCATTCTGGCGTTGGAAACTGGCTCCGTGTTCTTGCGCCTTAAGGTTGAAGCGCAGCTCAGCCAACTCAGCAATCAACAGCGCGTCATCCTCGAAAACATTGCAGCGGGCATCGTACTTGTTAAGAATCGGAGATTGCAATGGTCCAATCCTGCCCACGATGTGATTCTGGGTTATGAACCGGGGGAAACCATCGGGATGGACACATCCTCATTTCATGCGCACAGAGAGGAATACAACCGCGTGGGGAAGGAAGGCTATGAGTGCCTGGCCGCAGGCGACACTTACTCTGTGGAAGTGGAGATGAAGCGAAAAGACGGATCACTGTGTTGGTGCAATTTAGCGGGTCGATCTGTGAATTCATCAAGCTTGGATGAAGGATCAATTTGGATAATTACCGACATCACCGAGCGCAAGCGAGCCGAAGCGGAACTCATCAACCTCAACCGCAGCCTTGAACAAGCGACTGCCAGTGCCGAGTTGGCCAATGCTGCCAAGAGTGAGTTCCTGGCCAATATGAGCCACGAAATCCGCACTCCGCTGAATGGTGTTCTCGGCATGGTCGGTTTGTTGTTGGATACAAAACTGAGTGGGGATCAACATCGTTACGCTCAGACCGCTCGCGCCAGCGGTGAAGCCTTGCTTGCCCTGATTAATGACATTCTGGATTTTTCCAAAATGGAGGCCGGGAAACTGGAACTTGAAACTCTGGATTTTGATCTGCACAGCTTCCTGGACGATTTTGTAGGGATGATGGCTTTGAGGTCTCAGGAGAAGCAACTGGGATTGGGATGCGTGGTGGTGCCGGAGGTTCCTTCGGCTCTTCGGGGCGATCCGGGGCGTCTGCGGCAGATTCTTATCAACTTGGCTGGTAACGCCATCAAGTTCACGATTCAAGGCGAGGTCGTCATCCGCGTAAATGTGATCACGGAAACACCGAGCAATGTCCGATTGCGGTTTGCCGTACAGGACACCGGGATCGGCATTCCTGCGGACAAGATCGGACGGCTGTTCGGAAAGTTTTCGCAAGTTGATGCCTCAACCACGCGCACATACGGAGGTACGGGGTTGGGCTTGGCGATTTCCAAGCAACTGACGGAGTTGATGGGAGGCGAGATCGGAGTTCAGAGCGAGGAGGGTAAGGGCTCGGAATTCTGGTTTACAGTGCTTCTGGCCAAACAACCCTTCCACGAGCCTGCGCCAGCACCAGAGTTGGCCGACCTGCACGGAGTGCATATCTTGATTGTCGATGACCACCCCACTGATCGGGAGATTCTCATGGTTCTGCTCAAGACTTGGGGCATGCGACCCTCTGAGGCAATGGATGGGCCGTCCGCTCTTCGGTTGCTAACCCAAGCTCAAGCCGAGCGGGATCCTTTCACGGTCGCCATTTTGGATATGCTGATGCCCGGCATGGATGGAAAATTGCTAGGTCGCGCCATCAAGAGCGATTTGACTCTCAATGAAACACGATTGGTGTTACACACATCCTTGAGCCAAATAGGTAACGATCAAGAGCTCAAAGAAATCGGATTTGCCGCCACGCTGACCAAACCCGTTCGGCGACAGGAATTATTGGACGTGCTGACGGCGGTTATCAGTGGCAAGAAGATCGCATCATCCCGGATAACTTCGACGCCCAGTTTCTCCTTGGGGAAAAACTTAGGACATGTGCGCATTCTGCTCGCCGAGGATAATGTTACTAATCAGCAAGTTGCAGTGGGGATTCTCAAGAAACTGGGACTTAAAGTCGATGTCGCCGCCAACGGTGTCGAGACTATCAAAGCACTCGAAGCTTTCCATTACGACCTGGTGTTGATGGACGTGCAAATGCCCGAAATGGATGGGATTGAGGCCACAAAAGCCATCCGCGATCCCCAATCTCGTGTTCTCAATCGGCAGGTAATCATTGTTGCCATGACCGCCCACGCCATGCAAGGCGACCGCGAGAAATGCGTGCAGGCGGGCATGGACGATTACCTTGCCAAACCAATCGAACGACCGGCTTTGATTGCGGTTCTGTCAAAGTGGCTTAAACCCAAAGGCGAATTGGACCAACTGGTAGTCAGCAAGCCTGAAGAAAAAGTCGTTCTTATTAATCGGGAAGAGAAACTCACTGTCTTTAACCAAGCGGCATTCATGGATCGGGTGATGAATGACAAGGACTTGGCTCGGACAATTCTTGATGGCTTTTTGGAGGATCTGCCCGGCCAAATCACGCAGTTGAAGAACCATGTGGCGGCAGGCGATGCACGCATTGTCGAACAGCAAGCCCACAAAATCAAAGGCGCCAGCGCAACGGTTGGAGGCGAAGCTTTGCGCGCCGTTGCTTGGGCGATGGAGCAAGCCGGCAAAGCCGGAGATATGGATGCGGCCCGAGCCCGAGTAAGCGACTTGGACGCGCAATTCAATGCGCTTAAGGAAGCATTGGAGAAGTAACCGATGAATAGCATAAACCAACCTGCGAACGAGATCTGATTGTCCTAGGGTTTGGACCGCCGCAGTATTTGGCAGCTTTGGGAACATTTGGCAATTGAAACCGCAGATTACTTGCGTTTCTTAAACAAACTGGCACACCAAACTGAATCCACTTTGTGCCTTTGTGTCTTCGTGTGAGCCTTCTGCTGTTCTGAGGCTGGAAATCGGCTGTTTTTCTACGGGCTATATCCGCCCTGTTATCGGCAGAGCCTGAGTATTTCGTTGGCAATACGTTCCAGCGGCAGGATGTGATCGACCGCGCCGACTTTGATGGCTTCCTGCGGCATGCCAAAGACCACGCAAGAGTTTTCGTCTTGGGCGATGTTGCACGCGCCGGCGTCTTTCATTTCGCGCATTCCCTTTGCGCCATCATCGCCCATTCCGGTCAGAATAACTCCCAGCACATTCTTGCCACCGTAACGGGCGGCGGAGCGAAACAGCACATCCACCGAGGGACGATGCCTCGATACAAGTGGGCCATCCCGTATTTCCACGCAATAGCGCGCCCCGCTACGCTTGAGCATCATGTGCTTGTTGCCGGGCGCAATGAGCGCCTGCCCACGCAGCACGGAATCGTTGTTCTCAGCTTCCTTGACCGTGATTTTGCAGATTGAATTGAGTCGCTGCGCAAAAGCGGCGGTGAACTTTTCAGGCATGTGCTGGACAATGACAATTCCGGGCGCATCGGCGGGGAGCGCCTCTAAAATCTCGCGCAAAGCCTCGGTTCCTCCGGTGGACGCTCCAATGGCAACGATCTTTTCGGTGGTCTGGATCATCGCATGGGTGGGTGGTTTTGGCAGCATGACATCGGCGGTCAGTTTGGGGCTGGGCTTGGCCGCACCTGCCAGACGGGGTTTGCTCAAGCGAGCCTGCGCGGCTGATTTGATGGCGTCACAAATCCTCACCCGGGATTCCTCCAAAAACTGGCGGGTTCCCACCGTGGGTTTGGTGATGATGTCCACGGCGCCTCGTTCCAAGGCGCTGAGCGCGGTTTCCGATCCCTCGGTAGTCAAACTGGAGCACATAACCACCGGAATGGGGTGCTGGCTCATGATCTTGTCAAGGAATGTCAATCCATCCATCCGGGGCATCTCCACGTCCAGCGTGATGACATCCGGCTCCTCGCGCATCATGTGGCTGGCAGCGACAAACGGGTCGGACGCCGTTGCGATTACCTCTATGGCTGGATCGGACTCCAGGATTTCCTTCATCGTTTGCCGCACGGATGCGGAGTCGTCAACGACCAGAACTCGAATCTTCTTGCTTGGCATGAGTTAGAGTTTCACAAAAGTCGATGAAGCGACCATCTTAATCGGCAGATCGAATCCAACCAGCGACTCGGCGTGCCCGACAAACAGGTAACCGCCGCGCTTCAAATGCTGGCAAAATCGTTGCAAAACGCGAAATTGTGTCGATTTATCAAAGTAGATCATGACATTGCGAAAAAAGATGACGTCGAAGGTTTCGCCTATGCCGTAGTCCGCGCTCATGAAGTTGAGCCGTCCGAAACGGAGCTTTTCGCGCAATTCAGGCACGATTCGAACTCTTGGCTGTTGACGATCCTTGCCTCGCATCAGATAGCGCCGTCTCATCTCCATAGGAACTGGTTCAATCCTCGCTTCATCGTAAATCGCGTTGCGGGCATGATCAAGCACGCGCGTGGAAATATCGGTGGCCAGGATGGAAAAATCAAACTGCGGATTGCTGCTCTTGTAGTCGTTGAGCACCATTGCCAGTGTGTAGGGCTCCTCCCCCGAGGAACACCCGGCGCACCAGAGCTTGAAGTGCCAGGGTGAACGGGACGAGAGAGCCATGGCGGGCAACGCGTTGCGAACCAGAAAATCAAAATGACTGGGTTCGCGAAAAAAATCGGTCTTATTGGTGGTGACCAGATTGATGAATTCAGTCCACTCCGCCGCCGTTTCCGGCAGATCAAACAGGTAATTCTGGTAATCCTCCAAGCTGTCCAGCTTGATTTGCCGGAGCCGCCGTTGAAGCCGGCTTTGAAGCATCGGCAGTTTTTCAGGAGGCATTTTTATGCCCAGCTCGCGGGTGATGAATTGGCTGAACCGATCAAAGCTTCGAGGGGAAAGAATCGCGTAGGAAGCTGGGTTATTGGATGATTCAGTCATGCTTGTCAGAGGGAGAAATTAGCGTCTCGCTGACGCTCGACGGAGGGAGGGGCACAGGCAAGGATGCCTGTGCTACGTGAATTGGGTTATTGGATGATCTATACTTTGAACGGCTAAGAATGTTACTTTTTTGCACCGAGAAGAAGGAACGATCTTACCCGTTCAAAGTATTCTCACTTTGCATCATCGTTGAGCCATCGCTGCAGAGCAGATACATCGCCGAAATCCAATATCCTTTCCCCAAAGCTCTCCAACTGCGACAATGACAACTTTAAAAGACGCATTTCCAACTCTGGATCTAACGTGCCCAAACGACGTTTGAGCATCCGAACAATCAAGGATGCTTGCCCTTCCTGACGGCCTTTCTCCATGCCCTTCTCCATGCCCTTCTCCATACCTCTTTCAATGCCTTTCTTAATTCCAATTCTCTCAATACTCGTTATGAATGGCATACTGTTTTCTTTCTCATAATCTACTATTTTTCGCTCAAATGCCAAGTCCATATCCTCTGACATTGTCATGACCCAATCTATCAACCTGTATAGATTGAGAATCTCTTGTTTGCTATAACCTCGTTCATAGAGCGTGCGCGTTAACTGCCACTTAAGATTGAACCGCTTGTCCTCATCCCCGCGTGTGGCCATCGCCGCAAAATGGGCGGCTACCACCACGGCCATCGGATTCAAATCGGCGCCCAACTCATCGGGTGTGCGATTATAGTCGAGCAACTTGCAGATCAAGTATTCGAACCGCAATTTGCAGCCCCAATGCGACTGTTCATACACCTGCGGACGCCATGACGCCTGTTCATCTGCCAATACCGCCAGACTGACCACCGCTTTTTTATAACGGTCGGCTATGCGGTGGAAGTATTGGTACATTCTCCAAGGCAAGTCATTATCGGTCTGACTTTGCACCTCCACATGCACAAGCAGCCAATCTTCGCTTCCATCCAACCGATACACTCGTATCAGTTTATCAACGCGTAGGGTTCCCATCTCGGCGTCGTGGACAACCTTCTGCAGTTCCTTATCCAGAAAATAAAATCCCTTGGACCAATCGATACGGGCCGCGATGTCTGGAAAGCAAAAGTCCATAAAAGGGCGGAAGAATTGTTCCAGCGCTTCTTTCCATGCGCCATCAAAATCCGTCGGCTGATTCACGGCTTTAGACTGCCCTAAAACCCATTCCCCGGCAATACATAAATTGTAACTGTTCAATCTCTCTCACCCAAAAAGCATACGAGGCTGGAACTGGACTTGCGGCAGTCACTCTTCCTTACTTCATTATAATCTGCGTTCATCTGCGTGGTTAAGAAATTGTTATCCGCAGATGACGCAGATTAACGCAGATGAAGAACAAGGCATTTATATTTGAACGGGGAAGAATGTTATTCTTGCGCCGAGAAGAAAGAACGATCTTACCCGTTTGCAGCATAGTCATGCCTGTCAGAAGGAGAAATTAGCGTCTCGCTGACGCTCGACGGAACAGAGAGGCACAGGCAAGGATGCCTGTGCTACGTGATGGGTTACGCGGTTTCAAGGCATGGCTTGAGTGGTTTGAGCCGCCGTGAGAAGGGCAACCCCATCCATGGAGAACACTTTTGTAATGTCCAGGATGATGATGAATTGATCAGCCCGCTTGCCCATGCCTTGAATCAGTTCGGTTTTCCAGCGCATGCCGATGCGCGGAGGATCCTCGATCTGGCCCGGCTCCAGTTCAATCACTTCATGAACCGAATCCGCCAAACCGCCGAGGATCACCTTTTCTCCGTCCAGTTCGAGTTCCAACACGACGATGCGCGTCTGAACAGTGTCAGTCCCTTTGGCAAGTCCGAATTTGAGGCGCAGGTCCACCACTGGAATGGCGTTACCGCGAACATTAACCACGCCCCGCATGTAGTCGGGGGCGGTGGGCACTTTTGTTATCAGCGAAAGATCCAGCACTTCACGGACTTGTGTGACATTGATGGCAAATAGTTCATCCCCCAGTTTGAAGGTGATATACTGGCCGGTTGTGGTGATGCTTTGAACGCTCATAGTCTGCTTTCGTGAAAGTTTGTCAGAAACGCTCGAATTCAGCGTCATGCGCGTCGGATGCTTTGCCATGTCCGGCGTCGGTCATTTGAATTTTGACGCCACCCAACGCTTTGTTTTTTGGGTCCGGCTTAATAGCCTTTGAGAGGTGTACTACCGCAGAGGTGGGCTTGTGTTGTCTGGTTTGAGGAACAACCGCGCGCCTGCTCTGGCCGCCTTCCAATTTGAAGAAAGAGATGGAGCCTTGCAATTGTTCAGCCTGACTTGAAAGCTCTTCGCATGTGGAAGCCATCTCCTCGGAAGCGGCGGCGTTTTGCTGGATTACTTGATCAAGCTGCTGGATGGCCTTGTTAATCTGTGCGGTGCCGCTGTTTTGTTCGCTGCTGGAGGCGCTGATTTCCTGAACTAATTCGGCCGTCTTGCGAATATCGGGAACGAGTTTGGTGAGCATTTGCCCGGCGCCCTCGGCAACAGCCACGCCACTGGAGGATAGCTTGCTGATTTCGGCGGCGGCAGTTTGGCTGCGCTCGGCCAGTTTGCGCACTTCGGATGCCACCACGGCAAAGCCTTTGCCGTGCTCTCCGGCTCGTGCCGCTTCAACGGCAGCGTTGAGGGCCAGCAGGTCAGTCTTGCGCGCGATCTCCTCAATGATGTTGATTTTTTCGGCAATTTCTTTCATGGCCGCGACCGTCTTGACCACAGCTTCGCCGCTGATGCGCGCGTCTTCGGCGGCTTTGGCCGCGATTTTGTTGGTTTGCTGCGCGTTTTCGGCATTCTGCTGAATGCTTGACGCCATCTCTTCCATGGAGGATGTGCATTCCTCAGCCGAGGCGGATTGCTCTGTCGAGCCTTGTGAAAGCTGCTGAGCTGTCGCGCTCATCTCCTCGCTACCGGAGGCAACGTTGTCGGCGGCCTTGGCCACCTCGCCGACCACGTTGCTAAGGTTGGCCACCATCTCATTGACGGCGGTGATCATCTGGCCGACTTCATCCTTGGTTTTGGCTTCCTGCTTCACGGTCAGATCCCCGTTCGCCACTGCTTTGAGAAGGGTGACCACATCCACGATCGGGCGACTGGTGGAACGGCCGACAAATATTCCGAAAACAACCGCGATGATGACCCCAAAAACAGCGGAGGTTACCATGATGGCCTTCATATCCTTCTGCAATTTGGCCGAATTCTTTTTTTCGTCAGTGGCCACCTGATCATTGATGGCGTAAATTTTTTCCAGCAATTGTTCGGCTTTTCCAAAGCTTACAGGATTAATAACCAACGCCTGCTCAACCATTTTCTTGTGCAACCCATCCAAGGTAGTCGCATCGGCTTTGGCGGCCACTTTGGCGTCATAGTCTCGCGAGAGTTTCATGAAGGCTTGATGTTCCGCTTTCCATACATTCCACGCTGGCACAAATTCTTTCCAGGTTCGCTCTTCCTCCGTGGTTTGAGGTAGCGGTTCATAGATTTTCCAGCCTGATTCCGCCTGCGCCCACTTATCATCAATCTTCTTGTATAAAACTTCTCGTTCTTTTGCCGTAATTTCTTCGTTTAGAAGCGCGTTTTCCGCTCCGTCGATGGCGGTCTGAGCCTCATTCATGATATCCAGTCCTTGAATGCTGGGCAACCGGACGGTACCGACTTCATAGAGCGATTGCGCAAGGCTCTGAACGCTTTGGTAACCGATGATTCCCAGAGCTGCTGTGATGGCGGCGCTGATGAGAAAAGCGCCAATGAGTTTCGTTTGAATTTTCATACTTATCGTGTGTTTGTTGAAGTGGCTTGATGCGTTTGTTGTTAGAAGACCTGCTGGCCTGTGTGATGGAGCAATCCGGGAAGGTCAAGAATCAAGGCCACCCGCCCGTCTCCCATGATCGTGGCACCTGAACAGACTTCGATGTTCTTGTAAAAGCGGCCCAAGGACTGAATGACGGTCTGTCGGCTTCCAATCACCTTGTCCACAACAAGCCCGATCCGGTGACCTCCCAGGTTAACGATCACCACCCGCTCCAGGTTCTGTTCCGCTCCCCTGATGTCAAAAATGTCCCGCAGCCGCAGGTAAGGCACCAACTCCCCGCGTACAGCCAGCAAGTTGCGTCCGTTGGAGGCTGCGCGCTGAGCTGCGCTCAGTTCCACGTTTTCACGGACTGAGGACATGGGAACGATGAACTGCTCCTGGTTTACCTCAACCAGCAACCCGTCAATAATGGCCAGTGTCAAGGGCAGGGTTAAAGCCACACAGGTCCCCTGTCCCCGCTGGCTGGAGATCTCAACTGTCCCACGCAACGCGTCAATCTGCCGTTTGACCACATCCATCCCAACGCCACGGCCCGAAACACTGGTGACAGTCTTGGCGGTGGAAAAGCCTGGAACCAGAATCAGATTGAATAGCTCGCTTTCCGAAAGTTGTTTGTCGGCGGAGATTAGATTTTTTTCGATGGCCTTGGCACGAATGGCCTCGCGATCCAGCCCTCGCCCGTCGTCTTCAATGGAAATGATCACGTTGGCTCCCTCGTAGCGGGCCGCCAGCCGCAGCGTGCCGCAGCGTGGCTTGCCTTCTTGCAGGCGCTCCTCCGGCGTGGATATCCCATGATCGATGGCATTGCGGATCAGGTGAACCAGCGGATCGCCCAAGTGGTCAATCACCGTCTTGTCCAGTTCCGTTTCCTCCCCATGAGTGACGAGATCGATTTCCTTCCCCAATTCCGCCGAGAGATCCCGCACCATGCGTTTAAAACGGCTGAATGTGCCACCGATGGGCATCATGCGAATACCCAGAACAATGTCCCGCAATTCCCCCACCAACCGCTCCAGATCCTCAGACGGCGCCGCCAACGAAGGCTCATTAAGACGGTCGGCAATCTGTCTAAGCCGGGATTGATTAATCACCAGTTCTCCCACCAGGTTCACCAAGCGATCCAATCGCTGCGCAGGAACCCGCACCGACTCTTCAAATGCGGCTGCCTTGCGAGCACCCTCCTTCCCATTCGGAACTGTTATCGGTTGCTCCACCTTCGCCTGTTTTGCTGGCGCGTCGGAGGGTTTGCCAATTCCAGCCGACGCCGCAGGAGGGGCGGTCGATGACGTGTCCAAAGGCTCAATGGAAATCAGGCTTTCTTCTTCCACAAAGATGAACACATCCTTGATGGCGTTAACGCCCAATTCGGTGGACAGGATGATTTCCCAGGAAAACCCGCAAAAATCGGGTGTAAATTGCTCCAACGGCGTCACGGCATCGGTATTCGCTTTAATCTCGCAGGGGCCGAGCTTTCGCAAGTCCGCCAACAATGTGGCGGGATCTGCGCCACGGGCCATAATACCGGGTTCAGGACGGAAACAAATACGGTAAGACCTGGCAGCAGTTTGTTGGGCCACAGGGGCGGAATCTGACGCCGGGCTTTTCGTCTGAACGGTTGGGCTTCCCGGCAAAAGAGCATCCAAACGAGCCACAAGTTGGGCTTCTTCAGTTGCTGGCGCACTGTCCGTTCCCTGGAGCAGAAGGGTGATATGATCTTTGGAAGCTAGAACCACGTCCACCAAATCCTTGGTGACAGCCACCTTGCTGGAGCGCACGTTCTCAAGAAGTGTTTCCACATGATGGGTGAACCCGGCTACCGCGTCGAAACCAAACATGGCGCCAGAGCCTTTGATGGTGTGGAAAACCCGGAAGAGACGGTTGATGACCTCGATTTCCCTGGGATTGGCTTCCAGCTCCAATATGATTTTCTCAGTCAAAGCAAGCTGCTCGGCGGCTTCTTGCAGAAACGTGTCGGCAAATTGACTGGGCGCGCTCATGTTTGGAGGGAAATGAGTGTTAATGCAACACCCGATTGACAACAGCGACCAGTTGTTCTTGCGTAAACGGTTTGACGATCCATCCGGTTGCGCCTGCTGCCTTGCCGGCTTGCTTCCTCTCGGGCTGGGATTCGGTTGTCAGCATAATGATGGGCATGTACTTGAACTGAGGCAACGCGCGAACGCTCCGTATCAGTTCCATGCCGTCCATCACGGGCATGTTTAAATCAGTGATCAACATGTCAACTGGGGAGCCTTTCAGCTTGCGCAACGCGTCATGTCCATCGCAAGCCTCCACAACGGAGAATCCCGCTTGTTTCAGGGTAAAACCAATCATTTGTCGCGTGCTTGGGGAGTCATCAGTGGTCATGATTATCTTGCTCATAGGGTGGGGGATGATGCTGCGAATTCTTCAGGAGCCAGCCCAATTTCCAAGGCTGCGGACACAACCGCCGGAGAGCAGTTGACTACACGGAGAACCTTGCCTGCCTGGCGCGCGCTCTTGTGGGCGGCGCAGAGCATTTGCAGCCCGGCGCAATCGCAGGCCAAGACCGCGGCGAGGTTCAGTTCCAATTCCCGCACCATACGCAATTGTTCCAACAAAAGGCCGCGCGCGTCCGCGACAGTATAGACAGTCAAGGGACCTTCAACGCGCCATACGCCAGAAGTGGAGCTTGAGGCTGACCTCTGCTCTGTCGGCAAACTACCAAGAACTGATGGTGTTGACATAAGCGGTTCAAAAAAGTTCCACAATATAGTGCTAATCTAAGGTAATATCGGAACAATTTCACAAAGCTTAAGAACAATCTGTATCTATTCAGCAAATCTGCCACCCTTGGTGGCAGATTTGCTGAATAGTCACAACCAGAGATCAACATTCGGCATGGATTTTTCCTGAGCCTCAATTGCCTTGAGCCAGCATTGATGGTCTCTCTCGGCGACGCGAATACTCTTCGTTGGTGCAATTCGGCGCATGTAAACAGCGAATTCTCCGTTGGAAAAGTGAATTACGCGCCCCGCTGTCCCGCCCAGAGACTCTGCCACCAGCGGAATTCGGTCAGTTGCCAGAAACTCTCGTATAAACGAGCAATTAACTCTGCCCACATTCAGGAAACTGTCTTTTTCTCCATCGCCGCGATAAATGGAGGCGCCACCAAACGCTTTGGCCTTAAGGAGACGCCGATCTGCCCCGGCTGCCATCATGCTGTTAATCAACAAATCCATGGCATGGAGCCCGTAACGACCGGCATCCATATCGAGTTTTCCGTCGCATTTGCGGGAGCTCAGCAAGAAATGGTTCATGCCGATAACCTGATTCACCGGGTCAAACAAACAGGCTGCCACACAGGAGCCCAATAAAGTCGAGATGGTTATTGCCCCGGAGGATGCGAAGTATTCGCCGGGGTCGATAACCACACGTCTGAAGCGCGTATGCGTGTGTATTCGCAATTCGGTCAGTTAATTGTTAAACTCATATCTGTTCATAGCTCGTAACTATTCACGTAGCATAGGCATCCTTGCCTGTGCCCCTCCATCCGGCGAGCGTCAGCGAGACGCCAATTTTCCTCTGCGACCTGAACAGTTACCATAGCTCAACAGAGAGCCAAGAACAAACAAATGTTACCGTAGGCACACGGCGAGCAGGGGCGCTCTCACACAAAGACACAAAGGCACGATCTTGCCCGTTCAAAGTATAACCGCAACCTTGCGGCGTGAGTGGTGTTGAACCTACAATCAAAACCGATGGCAACGACGCCTGATCCGGATGCTCTCCTGATGCTACGTGTAAAAAGTGGAGATATGGCGGCATTCGAAGAGCTGGTAGAAAAATTTAAGCAGCCGATCATCAACCTGATGTTTCGGATGCTTCATGATTTGGAGGAGGCCGAAGATCTGGCTCAGAGTGTCTTTATCAGGGTTTACCAGTCGGCTCATCGATATGAAGTTTCGGCCAAGTTTTCGACTTGGATATTTACCATCGCGCGTCATTCATGTCTGAACGAAATTCGGCGAAGATCAAGGCATCCGGTTGAATCAATGGAGATGACCGCTCCCGAGGGCGACGATCAGCCGTTGCGCCAATTTGAAGACCACAAAACCTTTTCAGCACCCGATGTCTTTCTGCACGGCGAGCTTGAGGAGAAAATCCAGGTGGCGCTTGATTTGTTGCCCGAAAAACAGCGTCTTGCAGTATTGCTTTGCCGCCAGGACGAATTGTCCTATGAACAGATTTCCGATGTTTTGGGATGCTCCGTCTCCGCGACCAAATCGTTAATCCACCGTGGCCGGGAGACGTTGAAGCAAAAACTCAAACCCTATCTGCTTACAGGCGAATGGAATGGTGACTCCTCCGAAACTTTGCCGCAGTAGGGGTGTTAAATATGGATGCGTATATGGATAACCCAGAGTATCAACGATTGTTAGAGTTAGCCTGGAAAAGGGATCTCAGCCCGGAAGAAGGGGCTGACGTCAAGAAATTTCTTGCGCCCCGGTGGCAGCGCGAATTGGAGGAAGAGCAGCGATTCACACGCTGCATTCAGCGATTGGCGGATGTCCCTGTCTCTTCAAATTTTACGGCCCGCGTCCTTCAGGCCGCCAAGAGGTCCAAGCCCGTGGCAAGATCGAGTTGGTGGCATCGGTTGGCCCTGCCCAAATGGGTGCCGCGTCTGGCGATGGCTGCACTCACCGTCTGCTTGGGGCTTCTCTCCGTGCAGCAATACAAATCCGCACAGCATACCCGCATGGCGCACGACTTGGTAAGCGTGAGTGAACTGGCCCAACTATCGGAGGTGGACTGGCTGGATAACTTCGAGACGATCAACCGGATGAGCCAAGTGGAGGCTGCCGACGATGATCTGCTGATGTCATTGCGTTGAGGTATTCAATGCCCCATTTTCGCTTTCAACTCAGGTTATGGATTTGCATCTTGAGCGCGGTGGCATCCCAGACAGCTTGCTGCCAGACGCCGGAGCCTCCTGTGCCCCCCGCGATTGATCGGCGGATGTCGCCGGTGGACTATTTCAGACGCCTTTTGGCGACAAAACCCGAAGAGCGCGAAGCCGTCCTGGCGGGACGAAGCGACTATCAAAAAAAGATATTGCTGGCAAAGTTACGCGAATATGAACAGTTGCCCCCCGATATTCGGGACCTGCGATTGCGACATACCCAATTGCGATGGCACTTGCTCGACTTGATGAAGATGGAGCTGCAGGATCGACCGTGCCGACTGAGTCAAGTTGCGGCTGAGGACCTCCCGCTGATTGAGGAACGGCTCCGGCGCTGGGACGCTTTGAATCCCGAAGTGCGCAAGGTTTTCCTGGAGAATGAAAGGGCGGTGGCCATGTATCTCGAAAAACCGCCCGCTCCTCCGCAGCCGCCAGCCTGCAGTGACTTCCCGAACCGCCAAAAACGCCTTGATCAGGAACTTGTCCGCTGGGAAGCGCTGCCTGCCGGGCAGAAGCAGGAGATGTGCGATTTGTTTCACGAATTTTTCGAGCTCGGTGACAAGGAAAAACAGCAGACTCTGCAAAAACTGCCGGCATCTCAACGCCAAAAAACAGAGGTGGCTATGCAAGCATTCGCGAAACTTCCGCCGGACCAACGGGACAAGCGGTTGGAGTCACTGCGCAGGCTTGTCAGTATGAACGCCAGCGAGCGGCAGCGTTTCATGGGGAGCGCCGTCCAGTGGAAAACGATGACGACCGAAGAACGGGATATCTGGCGAAAAAGTGTGGGCAAACTTCCACCGCTCCCACCGATGCCTCCCGGGCTTGCCGAAAAGCTCTTTCCGACACCGCCAATGCCTCCCGGTTTTCTGACGCCCCTTGCTCGCACCAACGGCGGACAGTAGTCTTTTCCCCAAACTTCTGTATCTCCGTTGTATGCTTTGAACGGGTAAGATCGCTCCTTGTTCTAGGCGCAAAAAGTAACATTATTGCCCGTTCAAAGTATAATTCCTGAGTTGGAACCGGACTTGCGGATGGCAGGATGGCATGCTTCTTCACTTCATTATTGGACATTCCTTGTTCGATATTGGATATTCAGACACTTCTCTGGTTTGGCCCATGGTCTTTGGGCAATGGACCCAAGTTGCGCGCTTGCCCCTGGCTGGTTTGGACTTGACGCCGTTGGCGTCATTAGCCAGTCATTTTCAGGGGTTCAGGGCGTGGTTGGGATGCTATTTTCGATTGAATTGATTGTGTTTGGTTCAATTTTCTCGGTGTTAAAATAGACCTTCACCCGATACTTCTTTCCGTCCTTGAAACGGTCTCGCAGCCATTTTTCGACAAAGATTGTCACCTGAACTCGGGCGGTTTCGCGCACCAGTTTTACATGCGCCCGCCCCCGGCCCATAGCCAGCGGCATGAGCGATTGGCGGAGTTCTTCCCTCACGCGGCTGGTATTGCGGATCAGGCTGTCTTTCTGAACCTCCCAATTCATGTTGGAAACATCGAAAGACGGCTTGTTGGCCCGGAGTTCCGGAGCCCAAACCGTCAAAACATCCCCACGCAGGTTGAATTCCCATTTGTCATTGAGATCCAAATGATAGATGTACTCGACTGGCGCAGTGACTCTGACGATCACCTCAGGCAGCGGGATATTTCCAATCACAGCCTCGTCCGAGCGCGTGAATTGTTCGACCTCCTTGAGGGTGGCCACTTGCAGCGAAAGGTTGGGATGAATCTCCGTGCAATACTCCTGGAATTGGGTCGTGACCGTTCCTTTGACAAATGCCGCGGCAAACTCTCGCGCGGCGTTGGAAACGCGTTCGGTGAGATCACCGGCAAACCGGGACGGCGCTTCAACGCACGAATGAAAGGCATACATCCCACTGCCGGCCATGATCGCCACAATGCTGATCCACATGATCGCGCGCGGCCAATCGGACGAAGAACCGGATCTTCGTCCGGGCGGTATTGGATTGTCCATCGTATGCATATTTGGTTCCTCGTGGAGGCTGACCGATTTTATAACTGCTTTGGAAGGTTCACAGGGCTGCTCCAAAGTCGGTTGGCCTCCACGGAGCCAGGGGCTCTTGGAACCGGCAGATCGGAGGTCTGCCTCACAAGGATTCGATTTTAGAGAAGCCGGTATGGGGGGATTCTTTTTGCGGGTGGCAATCAGAATTGCAATGGTCCAAGTTGGCGCAAGATCGACAAAAGGAAGCCCCTCAACAAGGAAACTTGGCAAGAATGCGATGTGCCAGCCGACCAGCCAGGTCAACACCGCGCAGACCACCATGTCCAACGCGGCTTCAAATGGCGAGGCCAGTCCCTCCAAAAACGCCGGAAACAATCCCATCTGCAGCACGTCGGCGGCGACGGCAACAGCCCTGGCTATGGCTACGCGGCTAATCATCAATCCAAAGATTAACATCGCCGGAGATGTGGAACAAGTTATGAGTCTTGCAGCAATTCTCACGTATACTTTGAACGGGTAAGAATGTTACTTTTTGCGCCACAAACGAGGAACGATCTTCGGACGTAGCGCAGACATTCTTGTCTGCCGTTCCGCCGACTTTCCAGTCGGCAAAGCGTCGGTAGCAAGACAACCGCTGGAATTACCAACGCGCCCCGCAGGTTAGAAAACCTGCGGAACGGCAGACAAGAATGTCCAATGCCACTAACTTTTCGATGATTTATTCGATCTGGTTTCGCGGTTTTCGCAGTGTTGCTTGATTTGTGTTTTGTGCTATACAAAACACATTTATGTCAGCTCGTAAAT
>CAIUEN010000122.1 GCA_903898185.1 uncultured Verrucomicrobiales bacterium | reverse complement strand
TCGCAAACTACGGCCCAAAGCGAAAAACTCATCGTCCATCTGACTTGTTTTTCAAACCTTCAGAAACCCCAATGCGATAGTCAATCATCTAATAATCACCGAATCTCATCCAAATTTACCCACAAATTCTGCTAAAGAGCCGGAAAAGAAAACTCGTCAAGCAAAGAAGGAGCGGATATAACTTTCTCGCAGCGGCGGACTGGCGTCTGCCGCGCTTTGCTCGAAAAAACACAAGACATAAATTTGACATTAATCGAAACACAGGATGACCGTATGACAGAAGAAAAACGATTTCAATATTACGCATTCATCAGTTACAACCACGCGGATGCCGAATGGGCTGAATGGCTCCAAAAGAGATTGGAAAACTATCGAATTCCGTCAATCATTCGCAAAGAGTTGGGAAACCGGATACCTCCCCACATCCGCCCAATCTTCCGGGATAAGAGCGACATGGGCGTTGGCGACATGGAAAAGAGTCTGCGTGCGGAACTGGAAGATTCCCGCTATTTGATTGTGATTTGTTCTCCGAACAGCGCCAAGGAAGGCAAGTGGGTGGACCGCGAGATCGCACATTTCAAGGCTATCGGGCGGGGCAACCGAATCATCCCCTTTATTGTTTCGGGAATACCACATGCTGAGGATCCCGATCAGGAATGTTATGCTCCAAGTTTAAGAAGCGTGGAAGGTAATATCCTTGGGGCATCTCTTCATCAACTCTCAAAAGAAGAGGCATTCATTAAGATCCTCGCCGCGCTGCTGGGGGTAAAATACGATCAACTCTGGCAGCGGCATGAACGTCAGCGCAAGCGCGTCATAAAGATTCAGATTGTTGCAGGCTTGACCTTGTTGGCGGCTGTCGTGGCGGGTATTTATAGCTGGTGGGATTATTCCCGCCTCAAGGTGGCCTACTACGCCGAATACGTGGAAAAACAAGGGGTGCCCGAAGGCATTGTGCCATTAACGCGCAAGCAACTTGCCCATCGCCAATACAGTTGGCGCATTGAAACCCAAAAACGAAAGGTTAGGCGCCTGGCCAGCGTGAATTCAACGGGACATCCAAGAGCCATGTTAGATGCCGATGACCAGTCCAAGCCTGTGGATCGCCGCTACTTTTATCGTGATAGTGGCGTTGAATCCGTCGAGGATTACTCGCCCGAGGGGCGTTTTCTCATAAGGCGCACATTCAACCGCGGTCTCCAGTATATGCAATTTTTTCAACGTGAGACCATCGCCCCCATGTCCATGGGAGCGCACACAGCCATCATCAAGAACGATTTGAATTGGCAGCAGAAAAGCGAAATATGTGGTTACCGCTTCGAATATGATGATCGTGGGCGCATCTTTCGTCAGATGTATTTAAACCGCAATGCCAGTCCTAGCGCGGATGCCGACGGCATGTTTGGAAAGGAATTCCTCTACAATCAACAAGGGGAAGTGGAGCATGTCACGTATTTGAATAACACAAGGGAACCCATGTCTGTTTCCGGCGTTTCATCAACACGTTACAGCTATGACGGCAAAGGGAATCACATCAAGACAGAATGGTTGGACCTCCATGGAAAACCCGCGCGCAACCTCCAACAAATAGCAACAAGAAAGGTGGACTTTGATGGATGGGGTAATGAGCAGCAAATATCTCTTTATGATGAAGACGGGAAGCCCTGCTTGCACAAAGACGGCTGGGCCAAGCTTACCATGAAGTATGATGAGCGTGGGAACCGAATCGAAGAGGCTTGCTTTGGCGTGGACGGAAAGCCCTGCTTGCACAAAAACGGCTGGGCCAAGCTTACCATGAAGTATGATGAGCGCGGAAACGAAATCGAAGAGGCTTTCTTTGGCATAGACGGGAAGCCCTGCTTGCACAAAGACGGCTGGGCCAAGCTTACCATGAAGTATGATGAGCGCGGAAACCTAATCGAACAGGCTTGCTTTGGCGTGGACGGTCAGCCCTGCTTGCACAAAAACGGCTGGGACAAACTTACCAACAAGTATGATGAGCGTGGAAACCAAATCGAGCAGGCTTGCTTTGGCGTGGACGGTCAGCCCTGCTTTCACAACAACGGCTGGGCCAAGCTTACCATGAAGTATGATGAGCGCGGAAACGAAATCGAAGAGGCTTTCTTTGGCGTGGACGGTCAGCCCTGCTTGCACAAAAACGGCTGGGCCAAACTTACCAACAAGTATGATGAGCGTGGGAACCAAATCGAAGAGGCTTGCTTTGGCATGGACGGCCAGCCCTGCTTTCACAACAACGGCTGGGCCAAATTTACCAACAAGTATGATGAGCGTGGGAACCGAATCGAAGAGGCTTGCTTTGGCGTGGACGGTCAGCCCTGCTTAGGCAAAGAAGGCTGGGCCAAATCTACCTGCAAGTATGATGAGCTCGGAAACCAAATCGAAGAGGCTTACTTTGGAGTGGACGGTCAGCCCTGCTTAGGCAAAGAAGGCTGGGCCAAATCTACCTACAAGTATGATGAGCGCGGAAACCAAATCGAAAAGGCTTGCTTTGGCGTGGATGGTAAGGCGGTGGTAATTGGTAAAGGTAGCAACTAAATTCTGAATCAACGGGTGATTTAGCGTGTAAATGACACCTGTATGTATTACCGCCGCCTTGCAACTCTCAATCACCCCAAAATATGGAAATTATTCCAAAAGACTTGCCCACCTTGAGACGCTGGTGGGAGCTTCATAAAACCGACTGGTCTGATGCCAAACCTGAGGATTTTTGCCAATTGGCAGAAGCCAGCCTGGCATTGCATGACCCATTTCTGGGGTTGGAAATACTTGAGCAAGCGCACAGTTGCTGGCCGGAGGATGCTGCCCTGTTACGTGAACAAATCGATTTTCTCGCGGCTTGCGGCGCCAGTCGGCGGGCATTTGAATTGCTGGATGATTTATTTCGGCGCGGACAACAGGATTTTCAGACCTTGCTGTTGCTGGGCAATTTAACCAGAGAATCCGTGGGGTGGGTGGAAACAGATCGGCAATGCGCGCAAAAGCTAATCAATGGTTGCATTCTTTGCGAACGACTGATCCGCGCCAGCAAGAATGACACAGAGTTGGTTTCATCCTTGATATGCGCCGGCGAAACCAGCGTTGTTTGCGCGTTGCATGATCAAGGGGCGGAAGCGAACAAGTTGGCGCAGTTGGTGGTTCACCAGTGCAAAAGCAAGTTCGTTCGGGAGTCAATGGATGTCTGGCTTCGCTTTCAGATGTTCGGTGCGGAAGCACTGTCGTACTTGGCAGTCAAACAGTTTGATGATGCCAAGGCGGCTTTTCAAAAGCTAGGCGAACTGGCCCAGGTGGAATCTGTGTTCAACCGATTGCACAACTTTGGAAAAACCCGGCAGACTTGTCAGCGGTTGCTGCAGCGCTTTGGGCTGGAAACGGACTTGCTGGACGCCATCCAAATGCCCAAAGTCGCCGTCTTTACCGGCCACATGGTTGATGTTGCGGGCCGGGAGATTCCAAGGTTCCCATTGAAAAAAGAAGGCGTTGTTGCCGCACGCCTGGCCGCTGAAATTGACCGATTGAATCCCGCCTTTGGTTACGCTTCGTGTGCCTGTGGCGGCGACATTATTTTCAACGAACTGATGTTGCAGCGCGGCAAGCAAATTCATCTGGTATTGCCCTGTCCGGTTCCGGAATTTCGCGAAGCCTGTCTGGATCGTTTTCCTGGTAATTGGAATGAGCGGTTTGACCGGATTCATCAGGCTGCGGCTTCGGTGCTCATTTTGAGTGAGCAATGCGCCAATGACAATGCGATGGCCAGTGAATGCTGCAATCGGGTCGTTCTTGGGTCGGCCAGAATCAAGGCCGCGATGCTGGGGTCCGATGTCACCACGCTGGCTCTCTGGGATGGGCGAAAGGGCGATGCCATTGGCGGAACCTACTCCATGGTGGAATTCAGTCTGGCGGCTGGTGTCGAGACCAGAATCATTGATATACTAAAACCGGAATCTGAAACCCGTGACGCAAGTCAGATGCGAGTCAGCCTTGCCAGAAGTTCGGCTGTCGTGCTGTCCGGACCAGATTTTGATCCTCCGCAGCAAATTTGCGCCCTGCTATTTGCCGATGTGGTTCACTACAGCAAACTCAAAGAACGTCAGATTCCACGATTTGTGGACTATTATCTCCAAGGTGTCAGCGAGTTGTTTAAATCTGCTGGAAAATCCGTGTTGGCCAAGAACACATGGGGCGATGGTCTCTATGCGGCATTTGATTCTGTAAAAGCCGCAGGTGTATTTGCGCTTGAACTGCGCGATTTTGCGCAGTCGAGAGACTGGCAGATCGCGGAATTGGTCGCCGGCATGGACGTGCGTATTGCCCTGCATGCGGGACCTGTTTATAAAGTCCACGATCCGGTGATTAACCAAACGATGTATATGGGAGCGCAAACGAGCAAGGCGGGGCGAATCGAACCATGCACTCCACCGGGACAAGTGTATTCCAGCCAGGTATTCGCCGCCCTTGCTGCGGCGGAAGGCGTCAAGGAATTCACATGCGAATATGTCGGGGTGTTGGAATGGGCCAAGGGCTATGGTTCATTCCCGACGTATGTGGTGGAAAGTCAAAGTATCAATCCACAATGATTCCTCCACAGTCCTACAAATACTGGGCATTCATCAGCTATTGCCACCGGGATAAAAAGTGGGGCAAATGGCTGCACGAGGCATTGGAGACCTACCGGGTGCCCAAGGAGATGGTGGGCAAACAGACTGGGCGCGGCTATGATGTGCCTAATGGATTGTATCCCATTTACAGGGATAAGGAAGAGTCGCCCACATCGGCAGACTTGGGGCAGGTAATTCAGAATTCTCTTGAAAAATCGCGTTACTTAATCGTTATCTGCTCGCCGCACTCCGCCCATTCGCGGTGGGTGAATGAAGAGGTTCGATCATTCAAGAAACTGGGACGGCAGAATCGTATTTTGGGTATTATTGTGGATGGCGAACCCAATGCCAGCGACGGCAAGCCCGGCTTTCCTAAAGAAGCAGAATGTTTTCCAGAGGCGTTGCGTTACAATGTTGGGCCGGATGGGGAATTGACGAATGAACGGGTCGAGCCGATTTGCAGCGATGTGCGGGAAGGATGTGACGGCAAACGCGACGCTTTGCTGAGGTTGTTGTCAGGATTGCTCGGCGTTGGTTTCGAAGAACTCAGACATCGGGATGAAGCTCGCCATCGACTGGCGCGGATTCTTTGGAGTACTGCAGCAGTTACTCTTTTGTTGCTTGTAAGCTCACTCGCAATTTTCAGTTTTGTGCAGTGGCGGCAGGCAGTAGCACAAGAGCAGAGGGCATTGCATAATTTAAGCCAGTCGGATTTCTTGCAGGCACAACGAATGGTAACAGAAGGCAGGAACGGGGATGCATTGCCCTATCTGGAGCGAAGCCTCTCTTCAAATCCGCATAATCATGCTTCCTTGACACGTTTGGTAACACTGTTGACAGGCCACACATGGATGCTGCCTCATCTAATACTGAAACATGACGACAAGGTTTGGGTGGCACAATTCAGCCCCGATGGTGAACAAATCGTTACTGGCTCTTATGACGGAACGGCGCGAGTTTGGGATGCAAAGAGTGGAGGGCCGTTGACGCGGCCGTTGACGCATCAGAGTTTTGTTTGTTCGGTACAATTCAGTCCCGATGGTAAACGTGTGGTTACCGGTTCTTATGACGGAACGGCGCGGATTTGGGATGCGAAGACCGGCAAACCATTAACACGTCACATGTGTCACGATGACCGAGTGCTATGTGCTCAATTCAGTCCAGATGGCAGCCGCATAGTGACGGCTTCCGCCGACCATACAGCCCGTGTGTGGGATGCGCAAAGCGGACAGGAACTGACTAAGCCACTTAAGCACGACAATATCGTCCTGTGGGCGCAATTCAGCCCCGATCGCAACCGGATAGTCACGGCTTCCTGGGATAAGTCAGCCCGGGTATGGGATGCGCAAAGCGGCGAAGCGATCACGCAACCTTTAGTCCATGGCGCCCTTGTAAATTCCGCACAATTCACCGCCGATAGTCGGCGCGTTCTGACCGACTCATGGGACGGCACCGCGCGAGTCTGGGATGCGCAGAGCGGTGAATTGCTAGTCGGCCCTTTACGGCACGCTGCCGGTGTATTATCCGCGCAATTGAGCCCTGACGATAAAAGGATTGTCACTGGCTCCTACGACCGGACTGCACGAGTCTGGGATGCGCAGACCGGACAGCACCTTACGGAGCCATTGCTACACGATGGCACAGTGTTAACTGCCGCTTTTAGTCCTGATGGCCAACGCCTTCTCACCGCTTCAGCCGACGACGCAGTGCGTCTCTGGGACGCGCAGAAGGGAGTTCTACTCGCAGAGCCTTTGAAACTTTCTCACATGATGAATTCAGCACAGTTTAGTCCAGATGGTAAACGGATATTGACGGCCTCAGACGACCACTCGGCATATCTGTGGATTGATCTAAGCAAGTCATCTTTGGCACTCCCTCTACAACACGATGGAGTGGTAACCTATGGACAATTCAGCCCCGACGGGAGAAAGGTGGTCACAATTTCAACCGACAACACTGCACACATCTGGAATGCCAAGACCGGTCGGCATATTGTTGGTTTGTCTCATGCTAGCCCGACTTTCGCTACTGGAGGGTCTAGGATTGCAGGCATCCCCGTAAACATAGGGATTTTTTGAAAAGGTCTGCACCAAGAGTCAATTGTCCAGCAGGTTTCCTTTCTGCGTAATCCGTGGCGGAGATTGCGGCG
>CAIUEN010000121.1 GCA_903898185.1 uncultured Verrucomicrobiales bacterium | reverse complement strand
GGCCAAAATCCAAAGCCATCGCTAACAATTATGCGCAGATTCGACGATCATGTTCAATACAATATGCTCTATTTCAATTATTTATCTCGTTTTCTGCCAGACACTAAGTAGTGTCAGCCATCAATTGCACCAGGCGCTCAACGATGGAACCGACCGCGCCCAAGGGGCGCAATGCCACTACAATTAAGTTAAGGTTTTCATGGTTAGAAAACGGTCTTATTAACCATTGCGACAACGGGGAGGGTGGTGGCTTTCATGCCACCCCCCTTACCCTCTACTTTCCTGTCACGCACCCGCCAGTTGAGATTGTGATTTTTGAATCTTGACGCTGTCGGCAAAAAGGGTATTGTGTGCCCGAAACGTACAACTTGTTTTGCTGGATGACCAGCGCGCAAAGTCGGAGAGAATGAATTCTGCCGGCTTTTTTGTTCCCCACGATAGGGGATTAAGATCAGAGACCAGCTATGAACGCGGACTTTTTAGCAGTATTGGAATTCTGGGAACGTGAGAAAGGCATCAGCCGTGATGTCTTGGTCAGGGCGGTTGAAGAAGCCATGGTGTCGGCTGCCAAGAAGGCTGTGGGCCCGGCGCGCGAATTACGCTGCGCGATTGATATTCGCAATGGTGATATCAAAGCATTTGCCAAGCTCGTCGTTTCGGACAAGGTGCTCTCCAAGCATGATCAGATTTCAGTTTTCGACGCCCATCGCATCAAACCCGACGCCAACTTGGGTGATGAATTGGAGGTCGAAGTCACTCCGGCCGGTTTCGGGCGCATTGCATCCCAATACGCCAAACAATCGCTCATGCAGCATATTCGCAGGGCGGAAAAGCAGTTGATTTTTGCCGAATTCAAAGATCGAGTGGGTGATATTATCAGCGGCGTTGTGCGTCGATTCGAACGGTCCGATGTGACCGTGGATCTTGGAAAATACGAAGCGATTCTGCCAAACCGTGAACGCGTTCCCACCGAGGAATACCAGATCGGCGAACGGATTCGATGCTACGTCAAAGCGGTGGAAAACGGCACACATGGGCCGGAAATCATCCTCTCTCGCGCCGATCCGCAATTTGTAGTAAAGTTGTTCCGTTTGGAGGTCTCTGAAATCAGCGACGGCACCATTGAAATCAAGGGAGTTGCCCGAGAGCCCGGATTCCGCACAAAATTGGCAGTGTTCACGCGCGATTCGAAAGTGGATCCGGTGGGTGCTTGCGTCGGTTTGCGCGGCCAACGGGTCAAGAATATCGTGCGTGAGCTCAACAACGAGAAGGTTGATATCATCAAGTGGGATGCCAACCCTCAGACCTACATTTCCAATGCGCTGGCACCGGCGCAGATTAAATTTTTTGAAGCAGACGAAGTCCGCCGTCGCGCCCATCTCAAGGTTGCTGCAGACCAGTTGTCTCTGGCCATTGGCAAGCGCGGCCAGAATGCGCGACTGACCTGCAAACTGACAGGCTGGCAGATCGATATTGAGCCCGAAACAGTGGTTACGTTTGGCTTTGAGGAGAAGGTGGCCCTTGCCGTTCACAACCTGGCCGCCATTCCGGGATTGACAAACGAGCAGGCTGATCTTTTGGTTCATGCCGGCTTTTTGAGCGTGGACGACCTGTTCACTGCGCAACTGGATGATTTAGAGCAGATTGAGCCTTTGAAAGCTCAGGCCCCGGCAATAGTGGCGGCTGTGAAGGCCGAAGCGGACCGCCGCGCCACGGTTCAGTAGGGAAGAGGGCTGGCCACGACTTTTCAGGTCAGGCCGACCCATTTTGGCGCAAAAAAATTATGCCCGTTCGGATATACGATATAGCAAAGAAATTTGGAATTCCAAGCAAAGACGTTCTTGCCAAGGCAACAGAACTGGGAATTGCCGCCAAAGTTCCTTCAAGTTCGCTGGACAAGATCACTGCGGAGTACCTTGAGCAGCACCTTGCCCCAATGGTTTCGCAACATGCGCCCGCCGCACCCGCTGTGCCCGAATCGGCTTCATTTTCCGCCGCAATACAGGACACCGCAGGCGAGCCGACGCCCACCAAGGATGTTGCGCATGTTGAGCCGCCACCTGTCGCCCATGTTGCGCCGACGCCCGTAGCAGAGCCCACTCCTGTTGTTCATACGCCGCCTGCTGTGATCCATACACCGCCTGCTGCGCCTTCTGTTGAGATTGAAGCGCCAGCGCCGCCAGCACCGGTCAAACCTAAGCTTGAAGCGTTGGCGCATTCCGAGCCTCCTCCTGCGATACCGCTTCCATCCGCTCCGATAACAGTGCCCGTGGTCGTCACCCCTGAGGTTTCTGAAGTTGCGCCTTCAACTGACGCTTCCGCGCCTGTTGCGCCTGTGCCTTCGCTGGTTGAGCCTCCCATGCCCACTCCAGTCGAAACCACGCCCGCAGAATTAATAATGCCAGTGCCGTCACCCACAGCACCATTGCCACCGCCGCCCCCTCCCGTTGCGAAGCTTGGCGAAAAAGTTGGGTTTGTGGTTCTGCCGCCAAAACCGGTTCGTCAGCAGGGGCCTGGCAATCGCGGGCCCGTTCGCGGAAACTTTCAACAGGACCAGCGTCGTCCCCAGACAGACACCCGAGGTCAGCGTCCCGGAGATAATCGCCCACAACGTGGAGCCGCTCCGCAGTCTCAGGGACAGCAGACACCTGGCCAGCGACTTGGCGCACAGCCGTCCGGCCAGCGATTTGGTCACCAACCGCAGGGACAGCAAGCGCCTGGCCAGCGATCTGGTACGCAGACGTCCGGCCAACGATTCGGCCAACAGCAACAACAGCCCAGATCCGGCGGTTCCCAACCCGCAAAGCCTGTGGATCGGTTTGTGGCGCCGACAACCGGCGTGCTCATTTCGGTCAAACCGCCGATCATCGTGCGCGATCTGGCTGAACAGCTCAAGCGCAAGCCTTTCCAGATTATTGCAGATTTGATGGAAGTGGGCGTTTTCGCCAATGTCAACCAATCCATTGAGGAGGAGGTTGCCAAGAAGATTTGCGCCAAATACGGTTTCCGCTTCGAAGTTGAAAAACGGGAGCGTGGTGGCGGAATTGTTCACGCGCCAATCAAAAAAGTCGAATTGGATGTCGAGGACAAAATCGAGCAGATGAAGCCCCGCGCTCCCGTGGTCACCATCATGGGCCACGTTGACCACGGCAAGACGACTCTGCTGGACGGAATTCGCAAAGCCAATGTCGCGGCCGGCGAAGCCGGAGGAATCACGCAGCACATCGGCGCTTACACCATTTCCTTCCCTCACCCCGAGCGCAAGGGCGAAGTTCAGCAGATCACGTTTTTGGACACTCCCGGACATGCCGCTTTCAGCGCCATGCGCGCACGAGGCGCGAATGTCACTGATATTGTTGTTCTCGTCGTGGCAGCCAATGACGGTGTAATGCCCCAGACCCTTGAGGCTCTAAGCCACGCCCAGGCGGCCAAGGTGCCAATCATCGTTGCCGTCAATAAGATTGATCACCCGAACGCCAACCCGATGAAGGTTCGCCAGCAGCTTCAGGAAAGGGGTCTGGTTCCGGACGACTGGGGTGGTGATACCATTTTTGCGGACGTTTCGGCACTGACCAAGCAAGGCGTTGACAAGCTTCTTGAACTGATTCTTTTGCAGGCCGATCTGCTGGAATTGAAAGCCAACCCCGATCGACGCGCCAAGGGCAACGTCATCGAATCCGGCCTTCAGCCGGGTGGCCCGACCGCCACCGTGCTGGTGCGCAAAGGCACCCTGCGCGTGGGCGAAGTCGTCATTTGCGGCCAGTATTGGGGCAAGGTGCGCGCTCTTATCAGCGAGGAAGGCAACCGCCTCAAGGAAGCAGGCCCTTCGGTCGCTGTCAAGGTGCTTGGCCTCAATGGCGTGCCCGAAGCTGGCTTGGAATTCAGCGTTTTGGAAGACGAAAAAGCAGCCCGCGCCCTCGGCGAGCAGCGTGAGCAAAAGGCGCGCACCG
Source organism: uncultured Verrucomicrobiales bacterium (assembly GCA_903898185.1). Taxonomy (GTDB): domain Bacteria; phylum Verrucomicrobiota; class Verrucomicrobiia; order Limisphaerales; family Palsa-1400; genus CAIUEN01. Next base: position 41,475 of record CAIUEN010000121.1, on the reverse strand, counting down.
ATTCGACGGAATCCCGCGCAAAAGTCACGCTCGAGACCCTTTTTGCCACGCTCGATGCCACTCAGGGCAAGACGCTCAAAGTCGTTGTCAAAGGCGATATGCAGGGATCGGTCGAAGCGATTGTCGAGGCGCTCAAGAAGATCGATTCAACCAAGGTGTCGCTCGAAATCATTCACAGCGCCGTCGGAACAATCACCGAGTCTGACGTGCTTCTGGCCTCCGCTTCCAGCGCGATCATTCTCGGTTTCCACACGCGGATCGATGTTGGCGTGGCGGATCTTGCCAAGCAGGAAGGGGTTCAGGTCAAGCTTTACTCGATCATCTACGAATTGATTGATCAGGTCAAAGAGGCCATGGCGGGTCTCTTGGACCCAATCCTCAGGGAAGTCGTGCTCGGCTCAGCCGAAGTGCGCAAACTATTCGAATTGTCCAAGGGCGGAAACGTCGCGGGCTGCATGATCACCGCCGGACGCATCATCCGGGGCAAGGTGCGCATCCTGCGCCGCAAAGGTCTGATTTACGAAGGAGCGGTGCAGTCCATCCGCCGATTCCAGGACGAGGTCAACGAAGTCCGCACTGGCATGGAATGCGGCATTCGCATCGATGGGTTCAGCGAGTTCCAAATTGGCGACGTGATCGAGTCGTACAGCACAGAAAAGGTCGCCTCCAAGCTGTAGATTATATTATGTCTTTGAGACTCGAACGCGTTCGTGAGTTGCTCAAACGCGAAATTGGCGAGGTTATTCGCCGCGAAATTCCGTTGGACCAGGCGGGCCTGATTACGGTGACCGATGTCACCATTTCAAGCGACCTGCACAATTCCACCGTGTTTGTCGGCATTCTTGGAACCGCCGAACAGCGCAAGCGCGGCCAGGAATTGCTGTCCGAAAACCGCAAGCGGATTCAAGGGTTGGTGGGCCAGGGAATCGTGCTCAAATATACGCCGCATCTTCGATTTGTTGTTGACAAATCGGTGGAACGGGGAAACCGCGTTCTGAAACTCCTGAACGAGCTGGATGCTTCATCGCCTCTTAATGAAACCGCATCCGAAGATTATTGATCGCATTGTCAGCGCCATCGGCGAGAGCAAGTCGATTTGTGTGGTTGGCCACGTTCGTCCCGACGGTGATTGCATCGGCTCACAGCTTGCGCTGGCCATGGCGCTGCAAAACGACGGCAAGAATGTCGTCTGCTGGAACGAGGACCTCATGCCCCAGAAATACGCTTTCATGGACCCTGAAAAGATCATGATGAAGCCGCGCCGCGGCCATGAGTTTGATTGCGTCATTGCCACCGATTGCGCCACCCTTGAGCGCCTTGGCTCCGCGCTTCCTTCCAAACGCAAGACGCTTATCAACATCGACCATCACCAGAGCAATACACGGTACGGGGATCTCAACTGGATTTCCGGTCGCGAAGCTTCCACTGGGGAGCTGATTTTCAGGCTGTTGAAAATTGCCGGCTGGCGGATCACGCCTCCGATTGCCGATTGTCTTTTTACCGCCGTCTCGACCGATACCGGTTCGTTTCAATATCCGACCACCAAACCGTTGACCTATCATACGGCTGGCGAACTGGTCAAACTGGGCGCCAACCTTGGAATGGTTTGCCACGAGGTTTACCAGTCCTATCCTCTGCCCCGCGTCCGGTTGCTCAAGCACCTTTACAACCATTTCCGCCTCACCTGTGATGACAAGATCGCCTACTTCTGGCTCAAGAAGAATGATTTTGCCCGCACTGGTGCCAACCGCAGCGATACCGAAGGGTTGATCGATCATATTCGTGCCATTGAACCAGTGGTCGTGGCGGCGGTGTTCGAGGAGGTCGATCCCGATCTGACCCGGGTGAGCCTGCGCTCCAAGTCCGATAAAGTAGATGTTAATAAAATCGCCGCCCAGTTTGGCGGAGGCGGTCACAGTGCTGCCGCCGGGGCGCGCATTGCCGGGCACCCACTTTCAGTCCAGCGTCGCGTTGTCGGCGCCATCAAAAAAGCTCTTAAATCCATTTAGCAATCACCATGCGTGAATTCGATCCTCTCGATGGCGCCCTGCTTATCGACAAACCAGCCGGCCCTACTTCGCACGACGTTGTCGATGCCTTGCGCCGCACGTTCAGACTCGAAAAAGTCGGACACTGCGGCACTCTTGATCCCAATGCCACAGGTCTCTTGATCATTGTCTTGGGCAGAGGCACCAAGCTCTCGGAAAAACTCATGTCCGACGACAAGGTTTACGAAGGAACCGTCAAGTTCGGCGAAACCACCGATTCCTACGATGCCGACGGTGAATTGGTCTCCTCACTGCCCTTGCTGCCGATGACGCTCGATGAAATCAATGAGTCTGCAGCGACGTTCCATGGTGATCAGATGCAAATGCCGCCGATGGTCTCGGCTGTCAAAGTAAAAGGGGTTCCGCTTTACAAGCTTGCGCGCAAAGGACTCGAAGTCGAGCGCAAGGCCCGCCTGATCCGCATTTACACTTTCCGATTCACTCAATACGAAGAGCCTTACGGCAGCTTTCGCGTCGCCTGCACCAAGGGTACCTACGTCCGCACCATGGCCCATGAACTGGGCCAAAAACTCGGTTGCGGCGCCCACTTGGCCACTCTGCGCCGGCTTGTCTCCGGAAAATTCGACGTTGCCAACGCCATCACATTCGAGGAGGCGTTGAATCTCTCCAATGTCGATCTGGAAAAGCGCGTCATTCCATACCTTCAATTGGCTGGATCTTGATGCCTTAATGAGCCGCTGCACGCTTCGATCTGCGATCCTCATTTTCACGCAAGACATCAGCTTGTCGTGTGGAATACTATCAAATATCGGTTCCAACATGATCAATGCAGCCATCTGGCATACCCGATCTTTCATGGTCGGTATGCCCGGCGACCGCTATAGGGTATAGAACTGTTCAGCGACAATTAGAAACGGGATAGTGAAGAATAATTGTCGTTGACCAACCGAGCTTTCGCGGGTCGGGTCGTCCGCCCCTCCGACGTCATCCTCTTTCAGAGCAAGTCCACGGAGTCAGAGACTCCGGGAACCGGCAGGCGGAGGTCTGCCCCACAAATCCTCAAGTTCACACGGAAGCCTCTATTTGCGGGGATGCAGTTGCTGAGCTATGGTTGATTTAATATGAACAGCGATCCGGCATCCCAATTGATGGCCAGTATGGAATTTAATGGAAATCGAAAGGATGTTTCCTTGCCCCAAGGGGGTATCTTGAAGCACGAGCGCACAATAATCCTGATTCTGGAGGATGAACCTTCGTTGCGAGAATTGATGGCGCACCACCTGAAGAGGCGTGGATACGTCGCCTTGCTGGCATCGACCAGCTCAGAGGCGTGGAATTTCTGGAAAGAACACCCTGGAGAAATCAAGTTACTCGTCACCGATATGGTGATCGACGATGGCACAACCGGCTGCGACCTGGCTGAAAAACTTCTAGCCTTGGATCCCAATCTTAAGGTCATCTATAGCAGTGGCTTTGATCGGGATGTGGTCGAGCAAGACTATACGCTTGCAAAAGGCTCGATCTTCCTGAAAAAGCCGTATGATCCCCAGGAACTGGAGATGATTATTAACGCAATGCTCAATACGCCGCCAAAAGGCTAAAGTTTGGAAAAGGACGACAATATCCCCTCGATTATTCAGTGTTTTCTCTGTGCCTCTGTGGTTGGCCACAAGCTTGATCCCATACGTAGCGATGCATCATCGTGCGAAGTGCCGCCGTCAGGGGAATGGCCAGCAGACCTCCCAACAGGCCTCCCAGAAGCGTTGTTCCCAGCATCATCGCGATCATGATTGTCAGTGGATGCAGGCCCACTCGGTCCCCGATGATCTTGGGTGAGATAACCAAGCCCTCGAACAAGTTGACCAAGCCAAAACTGGCGAGCACCAGCAGCGGACGCAGCCAGTCCTGGAATTGCACAGCCGCCACTGTCAGAGCCGGAATCAAGCTGATCGCCGCCCCAAGGTAGGGAATGATGCCCAGCATCCCCGCCACCACTCCAAGGAAAAGCGCATAATTGAGGCCCATGCTCATGAACGCGATCGTCAGCAGTGTGCCCGAGCAACACGATACCAGCACTTGCCCGCGAAAAAAGACGATCAGACTGTCGTTGATCGATGAAATGATGAACACCGACTCTTCTTTTATTCTTGCGTTGGTGATCGGCAGGTAATCCCGCCAACTACGTTCAATGGAGTCGCGTTCGAGCAAAAAGTAAAACACATAAACCGGCACCAGAAACAATCCCAACAACAGTCCCACCCACGAGGCCAGGCGCTTGATCTGCGCGATGAACCAGTCACTAATTGATGGAAACAGATCGCCAATCCACGACATGATCTCCGAGGTCGCTGGTTTTTCGGAAATGTCCACGGGATTGGGTTGCCGCGCCACACCCCGAGCCCAAGGTGAATTGGCCATCAAGGTGGCAGCTCTCTGGTTGAGCGCTTTGGAAAATTCAGGCGCTTTGTCCACCACTTCGCGAGCTTCGACAAGCAGTCTCGGCACAACTGTTGCGCCAAGTCCTGCCAGTAGTAGCAACGCAAGCCCGAAAACATAGAAGATCGACCGCATCCTGGGCTGCCTAAGCCGCACAAAGAGGCTGACAACGGGGTCGAGCAAGTAGGCGATGATGCCCGCTACTGCCAGCGGGAGCAAAACGGGCGTCAGGGTTTGGATTACTCGTCCGATTCCCCAAAACAGAACTCCGAGTAAGCCGACCAGCACAGCCACGGCAACAGCGGCCAGGCTGAACCATAACAACCTTGCTTGTTGCTCGCTTGGAGAGTGAACGCTCATGAGTCTGGTCAGCCTTGCCCGAGTTTTCTGGATTTATCGCTGGCAGCGCGCACGGCGCTGATCAACGCGGCGCGCAATCCGCCTTTCTCCAGTTCATGCACCCCTTCTATGGTTGTGCCGCCAGGGCTGGTGACCATGTCTTTGAGCGCACCGGGATGCGCGCCGGTATCCAGCACCATTTTGGCGCTGCCCAACACGGTTTGTGCGGCCAGTTTGGTCGCGATGTCGCGTGGCAGGCCCGCCGCCACCCCGCCATCGCTTAGAGCTTCGATGATCATGCAAACATAGGCCGGTCCGCTGCCGCTCAGGCCTGTGACCGCATCAAGCAACGGCTCCTTCACTTGGAACGCCATTCCGACCGCAGTTAATAGCCTTTGTGCCAGTTCTCCATCTGCCTGGGTTGCATCTCGCCCCAGCGCATAGGCGGAGGCCGAGCATCCCACCATCGCCGGCGTGTTGGGCATGACGCGGATCACACGCATGCCGGCGTTGAGTCCGCCTTCGAGCTTCGACAGGGTGATTCCACCGGCAATGGAAATGATGACCTGCGCACCGGTAACCTGGTCTCGAATCTCCGCCAGCACCTCGGATACGGTCGCCGGTTTGACGGCGATGATCAGGACGTTGGAGACTTGGACGATCTCGGTATTCGCGGTGACAGTCCTGGCGGTGGTCTCGGCCGTGAAACTAATGCGGGCGGCTTCGATCGGATCGCTGGCAATCAAGTCCGCCGGCACAATCAGCCCGGCTTTAAGAAATCCTTTGGCCAGTGCCGATGCCATTTTCCCCGCGCCTAGAAAACCTATTGTGAGTTTTTCTGCCATGCCCGTTATGTAAGCCACTGTTCGCGAAATAGCCATCACTAATTTTGGGTTGTATCGGCTCCAATCTTGGTTGACGCTCTGGGCGTGAAATCAGCTCTGGGTCGCAATCTGGGAACCCTGATGGGACGTGAGACGAAGCCCGCGTCGGATCTCCAAAAGGATCCGGCACCGGGACTGGGAGTTCGTTCCTTGATGCAAGGGAATCGTGCGTCAATGGCGGATAAACCTGAAACCTCTGCAAACCGGGTAATTATTCCTGTTTGGTATTACTTTGGGGTGGATTTGGTGTTGCTCGCCGTGACCGTGGGCGTGGCTTGGCCAAACCCAGCCGCTTTGGGCTGGAAAGCCCAGTTGTTGTGCATTGCGCTTGTGGCACTGGGGGCGATGGCTGGCATAGTTGGGGTTTTGAAGAGGATGCCAGAAGATTGATCGTAACTATTCAGGTCACTGGAATAGATTAGCGTCTCGCTGATGCTCGCCGGGAAGAGTGGCACAGGAAAGGATGCCTATGCTATGCAATTAATCTACAAATTCGGCCCCAGCCACTTCTCAAGCTCGCCCAAGTCCATCCCTTTTCGCTTCTGGTAATCAAGTAATTGATCGCGGTCCAACTTGCCGACGGCGAAATACTTGGACTGCGGATGCGCGAAATAGAGGCCGCTGACGCTGCTGCCCGGCCACATCGCCGCGCTCTCGGTCAGTTTGATTCCTGTGCTGTTCTCGACATCCAACAGTTTCCAGAGAGTCCATTTCTCTGTGTGATCGGGGCAGGCGGGATAACCGGCGGCGGGACGAATGCCCCGGTATTGCTCGTCGAGCAATTGGTCGATGGAAAGACTTTCATCAAAACCCCACTCAGAGCGTACCCGCTTGTGCAAGAATTCGGCAAAGGCTTCGGCCAGGCGATCCGCCAATGCTTCTGCCATAATCGCGCTGTAGTCGTCGTTGTCGTTTCGGAATTGAGCAACCACCTTGTCCAACCCGAATCCGCTGGTAACAGCAAACGCTCCAATGGTATCCGGCAGCGACGGTCCATTGAAGCCGTCCTTGGGCGCAATGAAATCGGCAAGGCAGAGGTTGGGTTGACCATCCGGTTTTTCAATTTGCTGCCGTAGGAAATGAAATCGCGTGAGGACTTGGGAACGGGAATTATCCGTATAGACCTCCACGTCGTCACCCGCCGAATTGGCCGGAAACAACCCGTAAACGCCCCGCGCGGTCAGCAAGTTTCTTGGAATAAGCTCACCAAGCATGCGTTGCGCATCCTCAAAGAGCTTGGTCGCCTGCTCGCCATATCCTGGATTGCTAAGAATCGCAGGGTAACGCCCGCGCAACCCCCATGCGTGGAAAAATGGAGACCAGTCAATAAAATGAACCAGTTCGGTCAGCGTGATGGACGCCGGATCGGAAGAATTGAGAACGCGGATGCCGGAGAATGTCGACGTCGCGATTTGCTCGCAGTTCCACTCGATTTTGAGCCGACGCCGACGCGCTTCGTCAATGGGCACAAGTTTGGCGCTCGGGCGCGAGTGTTGCTGGCGCAGTTGTTCCTGTTCTTTGCGCAGTTTGCTCGCAAAGGGCGGCTTGAGAGCCGGGTTGAGCAATGATCCCACAATCGAAGCGGCCCTCGAGGCGTCAATCACATGGACAACCGGCTCCTGGTAGCCGGGAGCGATTTTGACAGCCGTATGCGCCTTGCTCGTGGTCGCTCCGCCGAGGATCAGGGGGATCGTGAATCCTTCGCGCTGCATCTCGCGGGCGACGTGCGCCATCTCGTCCAGCGAAGGCGTGATCAGTCCGCTTAAGCCGATCATGTCGGCCTTTTGTTCCCGCGCGGCCTGCAAAATCTTTTCGCACGGAACCATCACCCCCAGATCGACAATCTCGTAATTGTTGCACGCCAACACCACTCCGGCAATGTTCTTGCCGATGTCATGCACGTCGCCTCGTACCGTCGCCATGATGATTTTTCCGCGTTTGCTGGCCGACGCTTGCTTTTCGGATTCCATGAAGGGCATCAGCGCTGCCACCGCTTTTTTCATCACTCGCGCGCTTTTGACCACTTGCGGCAGGAACATTTTCCCCGCCCCAAACAAGTCTCCGACCACGTTCATGCCGCTCATCAGCGGGCCTTCGATCACCGTCAGCGGCCTGCCGTATTTCTGACGCGCCTCTTCGATATCCTGTTCCAAGAAATCCAAGATGCCTTTGACAAGAGAATGTTCCAACCGCTGTTCGACACCACCCTTGCGCCATTCCAGTTCCAAGGTTTCGGCCTTGCCAGATTGTTTGACAGTTTCAGCGAATTTCACCAGGCGCTCGGTTGCGTCGGAACGCCGGTTGAGAAGCACGTCCTCGACCAATTCGAGCAGGTCTTTGGGGATTTCTTCATAGACGGCGAGCATGCCTGCGTTGACAATTGCCATGTCCAGCCCCGCTTGGATGGCGTGATATAAGAATGCCGAATGCATCGCCTCGCGCACGGCGTTGTTGCCGCGAAACGAAAACGAAACATTGCTCAGGCCACCGCTGACCTTCGCCAGCGGCAGGTTCTGTTTGATCCAGCGGGTGGCGTTGATGAAATCGACCGCATAATTGTTGTGCTCATCCATCCCCGTGGCCACGGTGAGGACGTTGGGATCGAAGATGATGTCCTCGGGCGGGAATCCAACTTTCCTGGTCAGAATTTCATAAGACCGCGCGCAAATCTCTTTGCGGCGCTCCAGGCTGTCCGCCTGGCCTCGCTCATCAAATGCCATCACCACTGCGGCAGCGCCGTAGCGGCGAATCATCCGAGCCTGATGGATGAATTTCTCCTCGCCTTCCTTCAAGCTGATCGAGTTAACGACCGCCTTTCCCTGGATGCACTTGAGCGCGGCCTCAATGACGCTCCATTTTGAGCTGTCAACCATGATTGGCACCCGCGAGATGTCCGGCTCGGAGGCCGCCAGATTGAGGAAGTGCGTCATGGCTTTGACGCCGTCAAGCATCCCTTCGTCCATGTTGATGTCGATGATTTGGGCGCCATTATCCACCTGCTGCCGGGCGACAGTCAGCGCATCCTCATACTGGCCCGCCAGGATGAGCTTGGCAAACTTGGGCGACCCGGTGACATTCGTGCGTTCCCCGATATTAATGAAATCAATGGCTGCGGCTGTTGCGGAGCCACTGGGGTTCTCAAAAGACGATTGGCCACGGAGCCAGAGGCTCCGGGAACCGGCAGACCGGAGGTCTGCCCCACAAGGATTTGAATTTATAGCGTCCGTTGCGGAACCTGCGACATCCTCGGCCCGCAGGCCCGCCGTGTTGCCGCGAATAGCCAGCGCGGTGAGACCACTCAGGCGCAGAACTGGCTCCACCTCGGGCACAACGCGGGGCTTTAGTTCTCTCACTGCGTCAGCGATTGCCTTGATATGAGCCGGTGTTGTGCCACAGCAACCGCCGACCATGTTCAGCCAGCCGTTCTTGGCCCACTCCGCCAATTGCGGCGCCAGAGTTTCGGGCGTTTCGGGAAAGCCGGTCGGCAGCATTGGGTTCGGCAGGCCGGCATTGGGATAGGCGCTGACGCGCACCGGGGCGATCCTCGACAGTTCCTCAATGAACGGACGCATTTCCTTGGGGCCAAGCGCGCAATTGATCCCGATGCTCAGGAGCGGAAAATGGGAAACGGAAGTCCAGTAAGCCTCGACGGTCTGGCCCGAGAGCGTGCGTCCACTCAAATCGGTGATCGTAAACGAAAGCATTACGGGACAACGTAGAGCAGGCGTCTCGCCTGCTCTTTCTGCGGCCCCCTTGCCCGAACAGGCAGGGATGCCTGTTCTACGTTCGAACAGTGTGCTGATCGCAAATAGAGCTGCTTTGGAATTGAGCGAGTCAAACACGGTTTCAACCAGCAGCACATCCACCCCGCCGTCCAGCAACGCCTCTGCCTGTTCGTAATACGCCTCGACTAATTCATCAAACGTAACTCCGCGAGCCGCCGGATTGTTAACGTCTGAGGAAATCGAGGCCGTTTTGTTGGTGGGGCCCATTGCGCCCGCCACAAAGCAGATGCGCCCTGGGGTGTGCGCCATCACCTCGTCCGCTGCCATGCGCGCGTTTTTTGCGCCAGCGAGGTTCAGTTCGCGCACCAGTGATTCCATTCCGTAATCCGCCATCGAGATGCGGGTGCAATTGAAGGTGTTGGTTTCAATAACATCCGCACCGGCTTCGAGGTATTGCCGGTGAATCGTTTGAATCAACGTCGGCTGAGTCAGGTTTAGAAGATCGTTGTTTCCCTTGAGGTCACGATGCCAATCGCGAAATCGCTCGCCCCGGTAACCGGCTTCGGTGAGCGGGTATTGCTGGATCATGGTGCCCATCGCGCCGTCAAGAATAACGATGCGCTGCCTGAGAAGCCGTTCCAATTCATTCACCCGGCAAACAGATTGATCACTCATACGATTCACGAAGTGATTATAAAGAGGGATCGGAATGTGGCAACTTTAAAATCAATATATCTTGATATGTAGATATGAACGCAAATTGGACAGATTCTTATGAAAAAATCCAAGAAAGACGCATGGCGCTTGAGCCACTAAAATGGCTGAAGGTTCGCATTCCAAGCATAACGCCCGAGTTTATTGTGGCATGACTGGTGCTGTATCCATATTGCATGAAGGCGACTGGCATTAAAATAGATTGAGGTCGCCCGATAAAACGCTGGCGGGTTTAAAATTCAACGCTGTTGAATATAATGCGTTTACAAAATGGGTGGAATTGCAGTTTCAACCCAATAATGGAGCAATTTCAATCAGTCTGAGATTGGGGCTTTCTGCAAATAGTGGTCGGGAAAGCTCTCAATTTGATTGTAAAAAGCGGCAAAGAATAGTACAATGCGCATGTAAACTGTCCAATAACGAAACAGAGGATACCGAGATGCAAACACAACAAACATATTCAGTGAATCGGAGATTTGGCAAGTCAGGCGGGATTGTGCTTGCTGAAGCAGTGGTCGGGATTGGCGTTTTTGCGATGATTGTAGGAACGGTGCTGACGGGCTATGTAACAACCACCCGCAGGCTGGCATGGGCCAGCAACGCCGCCTCTGCCCAAGCAATGGCTGTGGGGTCGCTTGAGCAGGTTTTCGGCGCAAAATGGAACAGGAGTCTTGACGAGATGACGAACGCATGCACGAACCCACTGGCCAACATGTTTGTGAGAACACAGACCAATACGTTCGCGCTCAACGGCTTGGCCACCAATGCCATAATCATTTTCAACGTATCGACAAACGATCCCAAGCTAAGAATGGTTACCGTCAATTGCGCTTGGAGTTTCCAAGGCAAAAATTTCACCAACACCGTGGCGGCGTTGAGAGGCCAGAACTACTAATCTTTTAGCCGAAAGTCATTTAATATGAAAATCCCTTCGTGCCATCCAAGAAACGGGTTCACCCTGATTGAATTGTCGGTGGGCATCAGCATTTTTGCCCTGCTGTTGATTGGCGTTTTGTCGTTGCACATCACCTGCCTGAGATTATGCCGATTTGAGACCACGCGATTCACGTCCGTCAGTCAAGCCATGCATGCGTCAAGCCAGATTCTCATGGAAATGCGGGGCGCATACAGCAATCGAGTCGGCACATTGACCACTGCAGGTAATCCTGCGACATTCAGTGTCGTTGCGGATAATGTCGATCAGGTGGGTGACGCGCTTCAGATTCTTCCCACCAACGCTCCCTCGCCCCGAATTTGTTATTATTACGCCAGCAACAGGCTTTATCGAGCTCAGGATCCCGGTTCGAGAACTATTGTCGCCACTTCGATTACCAATTCCGATAACATTTTCCATGAAGAAACCGCTGCGGGTGTTGTCAGAACCAACTCTGTTGCCACCAGCATTACCTCGATTAGCTTGCAGTTCTTTACCACCAACGCAGCCACCATCAATTACTTTCGCAACCCTACGAACTATTTGAGCTTTCAAACCAAAGCCTACCCCCGCAACTTCTGAACTATGAAAACCAATCGATTAAACGGCCGCCCAAACCAGGGCTTTGCTCTGTGGATTTACCTGTCGCTTCTTGGCATCAGCATCGCCGGACTGGCAGGCATCATGAGTTACTCAATGAGCAGCGCCAATCAAGCCGCTCGGAATAACGAGTTCCTCGCGACCAGCTACGTCGCGGAAAGCGCCGCCGAGAAAATCCGCGCCAAGATGCAATCTGACAGCATATGGGGGCAGCAGTACATTGACAGACATATTGCCACTTATTTTACAAACACTATTTCATCATCGGACAGCCCTATTTTTGACGGCTACGGCTTTGCCACGGCCCGCGTCGTAAAAAACAACGACCAAACTCCTGTTCCTTTGGGGCCGCCGTTCACTGGTTTCACCAATGTCTCGCAAAAATACCAAATCATCGTGACCGCCAGCAACAACCACAGTCTGTTCAAGCTGCCTGTTACCGTCGGTATGGAACTCGTCATGTCCAAAATGAGCCTCTTCCACAACGCAGTATTTTGGGGACCCAAGATGGATTTGGAGATAAATCCTGGCGCAGACATGATTATCAGAGGCAGTGTTTACTCCGGTGGCAACATGTATATCGATCCCAATTCAGGCGTCAAGCTGACCTTTTGCGGCGATGTTGTCTCTTCCGGATCAATAAATAAATTTAAATCACCAAACGACCCTTCGACTAACAGGCCTGCTATTGGGACTAACGTTCTGACCGCTTATTTTACCAATTCTCCTCTGATGACCCTGCCGCTTGGCACCAATCAGGGCATCGGAGGAAACACCCCGTCCGCTGTCCACGCCATTTTAGATGTTCCAGTCGCAGGCGAGGACCGTACGGATACCGTTGGCACCAATCGCTATTACAATAAGTCGGATCTGATTCTCACAATCACGGACACCAACATGGAGGCTAAGAGCGGAACCTACACCGGCAACAGTCGGGCGCTGACCAATATTTTCGCATTCACCAACAGCGTGAACCCCATTGTGAACACAAATGATATTTTTTACGACCAGCGCGAAGGCGAGTTTGCTAAAACAACCGCGATTAATATCGGCGCATTGAGGATTTACGCGGGAACCAACACCGAACTGCGCGGCTATAACAACGGCTTTGAATACATCAACACCATCTTTGTTGTCGATCAGAGAACGAACTTTAACGCGTTTGCTTCGAATAACATTCCCGCGAGCCTTATTGGAACGTACAAATATCCTTGGATATATGGATCCAACACCACTTACCATTCCGCCTACTATTATCACACAGCTTTCAACAGCTTTCCGGCTGTCACCTTGACCAACGGCTCGGTATTGCCCACAAACGGTTTAACAGTGGTCACGCCCAACCCGCTTTACATCAAAGGCCACTACAATGTTTCCTTGGACGGCATCAATACCTCGGCTGGCACCACGAATGTAAATAAAACGCGTCCAGGTGCCATTTTTGCTGATGCTATCAACATCCTTTCGATTAACTGGAACAATTCCAATAGCTCTAACTCGTTAAGCAGCCGAGTTGCAGGAGATACCACTGTCAATGCCGCTTTCGTTGCCGGAAACGTGCCATCCAATGCCTCCGCATACAGCGGCGGGCTCGAAAACTTTCCCAGGTTTCTGGAGGATTGGTCGGGACGCAAGTTTACCTACAGCGGTTCCATGGTTTGTCTGTTTCCCAGCCTGATAGCCACAGGACCTTGGCCTGGTACCGGTTCCGTCTATAACGCTCCCACGCGCGTTTGGGGGTTCGACACGAATTTTCTGGGTGACACCGCTCACCTGCCGCCCTCAGCTCCCGATACTGTGGCACCCTCAAGAGGGCGCTGGGCTATTCTTTCTCCCGGAGCTACCAATTTCTAGGTATCTATGACTTCCTTCAAGTCTCTCGTCACAGTTGCGTCTGTCGGGTTGCTGTGGATTTTATCCTCAGCTTTTGCCCAATCAACTCTCCCATTCTCTTCCGAGCCTGTTCGCGCTAAGTTCAAGGTCAGGGTGGAATCTATTACGCTCCCCGAAGACGGCTTGGTTTATACAACAGTAGTCCTGGCCGACGAACTCAAGATTTCCTTCATGCCGCCCCGTAATTGCAGTTCTTCCATCCAGGCCGACCAGCAGAAAATCTCATTTTCGTCCACACAAACACAGATGGGCCTGACGTTACGCGTCGTCAAGAATTTTTCGATGCCCGATGATGCCGCGATCTTGGCGCGCTTCCATGAGATTTACAAGGACGCTCAGATTCAACCCGTTACCACCGTCATATCCTCCGCAGGCACCGGGCGTTCATGCGATATTCGGCGCGTCTTCAAGAACGCCAACGTAATGATCACTCGTCATGCCTACATCCCATTCTCAGGAGGCTGCTTGGAAATCGTCTTTACAACGGACGCAGCTTCATTTAGAGCTCAACGCTTCGTGTTTACTTGGCTCATGAACTCGCTCAAAATCGAGCCTCGCCCAGCTTCAGAGTAAACGTAGAACAGGCATCTTGCCTGTTCCCGTGGGCATGTCTTATTCCGCCCACATCAGGCAAGTTCTGGCCCTGAACAGGCAAGGATGCCTGTTCTACGCTGGCAAAACTTGGCAAGACTTGGCAGACTGCCGCGCAGATGCGAGAAACCCTTCAAGCTTGGACTGAAGCCACCGAAACGTTTGTCCTGGAAGTCATATTTGGCCAGCGCCGGGGCAAGCGGGCCGCCATTGTGCGGTCCATCCTTTTCGGCATGTCCAAGATGTTCCAAGTCATCGTCAAAATCCGTAGGTTTCTCTACGACGTGCGGGTCATGCGCGACTCGACGCTTGGAATTCAGGTCATTGCCATTGGCAACCTGACCGTTGGAGGCACGGGCAAAACGCCGGTTGTTGAAAAATTCGCCCGTGAATTGCAGAACCAGGGCCGCACTGTGGCTATCCTCTCACGCGGCTACCGCTCCAAACCGCCGCCGCTTACCCACCGTATTTGGAACAAGATTCTCCTGCGCGAGGACAGCACTCCGCCCCGTGTGGTCTCCGATGGCAAATCGCTGCTGTTGGACTCTGAAACCGCCGGAGACGAGCCCTACATGCTCGCTTCCAATCTCAAAGACGTCATCGTGCTCGTGGATAAGGATCGCGTCAAAAGCGGGCGTTACGCGATCGAGAAGTTTGGCTGTGACACCCTGCTGATGGACGACGGATTTCAATACTGGAAGCTCGCTGGGCGACGCCAGGATGTTGTATTGATCGATTGCCAGCAACCTTTTGGGAATGAGCATCTTCTGCCGCGCGGCACGTTGCGCGAGCCACCGTCGCATCTGGCCCGCGCCAGCGTCATTTTTATCACCAAGAGCGATGGCAACACCGGCGCGCTCCGCCAGCGCATCGCCCGGCTCAATCCTCACGCCGGCATTATTGAATGCATTCACCACCCGCTTTACTTTGAGGACGTTTTCACCGGCGAACAAAAAGGGCTGGACTTCATGAAAGGCAAGAAGATCGCCACCATCAGCGGCATTGCCCAACCCGAAAGTTTCGAGCACGGGTTGTCGCTGCTGAATTGCGAATTGGTTTATTCCAAGCGCTTTGCGGATCACCATCGGTTCACCCAGCAGGAAGTTCTCAATGCCATCAATCGCAGCAAGAAACGACAGGCGAACCTGATCGTCACCACACAAAAAGACGCCGTCCGATTTCCCAAATTGGACCGGCGCGACCTGCCGATCTTCTTCATCCGCGTCGAAATCAAAATCCTCAGCGGCGCCGAAGGGTTCCACGATTGCGTGCGCAAAATCTGCCTGCACTGACTCTATACCACCATCTTTAATTCTCGTCAAAACGCAATGAGCATCGCAAACAGTTGGCATCTCGCCTGCTATTGAATTGCCTGCCGCTTTTGCGCAAGTTCAAAATAAGTCCATGCAGATCGGTTCACTCAGTTTAAGTTCCAACTTGTTTCTGTCGCCTCTGGCCGGTTACACCAACCTGCCTTTTAGACTCACGTTGCGTGAAATTGGCGAATTGGACCTGGCAACCACGGATTTGGTCAACGCCCGCTCGCTGATTGAAAAAAAGGTCAAAGCGCTCAAGTTGATCGAAACCTCACCGGCAGATCGGCACCTGGCCGTCCAGCTTTTCGGCTCTGTGCCCGAAGAGATGCGCGACGCGGCGGTGTATCTGGAATCGTTGGGCATCTCGTCGGTGGATATCAACATGGGTTGCCCGGCGCGCAAGGTCTGCCGCGTCGGCGGCGGTTCGGCCATGATGACTGAAATGGAAAAAACAGCCCGCTTGGTCAAGGGAATGGCGCAAGCCGTGAAGATTCCGGTGACCGCAAAGATGCGGTTGGGGTGGGACGACGAAAACCTGACCGCTCCAGAGCTGGCGCGGGTGTTGGAAGGAGCCGGAATAGCGGCGATTTTTGTCCACGGACGGACGCGCGAGCAGGGGTTTGGAGGCTCGGTCAACCTGGCCGGCATCCGGGCGGTGGTCGAGGCTGTCAAATCAATTCCGGTCATCGGCAACGGCGATGTCACCACACCTGAAGCGGCGAAAAGGATGTTCGACCAGACCGGCTGCGCCGGGGTGAGCATCGGACGGGGCGCGTTCTATGATCCCTGGATTTTTCTGCACACCGCGCTCTATGTGCGGACTGGGCAACTGCCACCCGAACCGGATATCCAGGAGCGATTCCGGGTCATGCGGCGTCATCTTGATTTGATGATTCAGGTTTTTGGCGAAAACCACGGCTGCCGGATGTTTCGCAAAGTCGGTCCATGGTATGCCAAACGTTTCGGCCCCTCTGCCGCGTTCAATAAACGAATCGTGACGCTCTCAACCCGCGCTGAATTCGAAGAAACGGTCGCTCACTACCTGGACTGGCGTCGGCAATTTCTGGACAATCACGGGAATCTAAAACCCAATTACCGACCGAATCCTTTGACATCGTCTTTCATGCAGGAGCCTGGCGCCGCCACACGCGCCCAGATCCCGGTGCCCAAAGGCGCGGTTGACGCTTGGTAAACTGAAAAACGCAAAGCTTAACAAGTAGCATAGGCATCCTTGCCTGTGCCCATCCCTCCGGTGAGCGTCAGCGAGACGCTAATTTTTCCCTCTGACATGAACAGTTGCGCCTAAAGCGACCAGCCTGGATCAATGTCTTCGTCCAGAGGAGTGGGTGCTGCGCCAGCCAGGAGCTTGCGTTCAGCGACAATTCCAATCATGGCGGCATTGTCAGTCGAAAATTTGCGGACGGCCAGTTGCAGTTTGATGCCGGCCTTGTTGCACGCAATCTGGAGATCGCGGCGTAACGCGCTGTTGCAGATCACGCCGCCTGAACCGGTGACGCAGGTGACGCCCAAGCGGTTGGCGGCGCGAATCGTTTTCTTGACCAGCACCTCGACAATGGCCGCCTGCGCGCTGGCGCACACGTCTCGCAGGCATTGCTCGCTTTCGAAGAGCGCCGGATGTTTCTGCAAAAAATAGCGAACCGATGTCTTGAGACCCGCGAAGCTGAAGTCATCGTTTGGCTCATGGAGCATGGGCCGCGGGAAATCGTAGGCGCTGGGATTGCCGCGCGCGGACAGGCGGTCGATTTCCGGCCCCGCCGGGTAGGGCAGTCCGATGAGTTTTCCGACCTTGTCAAAGCATTCTCCTGCGGCATCGTCAACCGTCGAGCCGAGCACCTCGTGATCAAGTTCGTTTTTGACATGAACCAGCAGGGTGTGCCCGCCACTGACGATCAGCGAGACCGACGGCTGAAATTCCGAGAAATCGCCTACGGGAGGGTCGCCGGAAATCCATGGCGAATACAAGTGGGCCTCGTGATGGTTGATGCCCAGAAATGGCTTGCGAATACTGTAGGCCAGTGCTTGTCCGGCCTTCAATCCCACAAGCAGCGCGCTGGGCAGACCGGGTCCGCGCGTCGCTGCGACGGCATCCACCTGCGATATCGTAATCCCGGCTGCCTCCAGAGCGGATCGTGTGGCCGGCCCCAAGTTGCGCAGATGCTCGCGCGTGGCCAACTCTGGAACGACTCCGCCATACTCAGCGTGCAACGCGATCTGAGATGAGATGGTGTTGGCCAGCACGCGCGAGTCACGAATGACCGCCGCGCTGGTTTCATCGCAGGAACTTTCTAGGGCGAGCAGGATCATGGCGGGAATCGTTGAATCGTGAATCGTTGAATCGTTGAATCGTGAATCGTGAATCGTGAATCGTGAATCGTGAATCGTGAATCGTGAATCGTGAATCGTGAATCGTGAATCGTGAATCGTGAATCGTGAATCGTGAATCGCTGAATCGTGAATCGCTGAATCGAAGCCGACGCTTCTTCCGATTCAACGTTTTAACGATTCAACGACTTTAACGATTCACGCTGCGAATAGAGAAGAATGCCCTTGAGGACATCGGTGCCACGTTCCAACTGGACGTCATGCGCGGACTCGACCTTCTCGCGTTCTTTGGGATCCAAGGTATCGATCACGCCGGGAGTTCGCTTGCGGAATAGGTCGTATTCTTCAGACTCGCTCATTGTTACGGTGATATCTGGAATAATTCCTTTTTCATGAATCACCTTGTGGCTTGGAGTGTAGTATTTGGCAGTGGTCAAACGCAACGCCGAGCCGTCTGGCAGTGGCAGGATGCTTTGTACCGAACCTTTGCCAAAGGTCTGTTCTCCGACAATGATGGCATGCGTCTGCCATTGGAGATCCTGCAAACAGCCCGCGACAATTTCTGAAGCGCTGGCGCTGCCGGTGTTCACCAGCACCACCAGCGGAATGTCCAGTTTCTTGATCTTGCCGCTGGATCGATATTGAGACATTTGATTCGGGTTCCGGCCTTCGGTCGAAACAATCAACTGTCCGCGATTCACAAAATGCTCGCAGACCAGTCCCGCCTGTTCGAGCAAGCCGCCCGGATTGCCGCGCAGGTCCAGAATCAGTGCTTTCATTCCCTGTTCTTGTAGCTTTCTCAGCGCTTGGCTTAATTCGGAGTCCGTTTTTTCGCCAAACTGCGTCAGGCGAACATAACCGATTCCGCTCTCGCCAAGCGGAAACTCGCGTTTGCTGTTGATGTCTTTGGCAGTATCAACCTTGATGGCGGCTCGCGTCAGCTTGTAATCCTTGATCTGGCCTGTTGATGGCCGTTGGATGGTAATAGTGACTTCCGTGCCTGGCTCGCCTCGCAGGTGCTTGACCGCTTCTTCAAGGGAATACTTTTCTGTGCCGCGCCCGTCAATCTTGAGAATCCGGTCCATCGGCAGGATGCCGGCTTTGTAGCCTGGGGTGTCTTCCATGGGGGAAACGACCGTCAGATATTTGTCCTTGTTCATCTGGACGACGATTCCCAGCCCTCCAAACTCACCCTGCGTGTCATTCTTAAGTTCTTCAAATTTGGACGGATCCATGAATTCGCTGTGAGGGTCGAGCGTATTGAGCATGCCCTTGAGCGCGCCGTGAATTAATTCCTGGTAGGTGAGCTTGCTCCCATCGACATATTCCTGTCGCACTTTTTCCAGCACATCCGCAAGCAATTTGTAGTTCTCGTAAGGATCATCCTTTGGCGACGCGGATGCCGAATAGAAATAAATCTGGGCTCCAAAAAAGAGATTTATACCAAGTAGAACAATCAAAAGACTATAGACAAAACGCCGATTCATAGTAATGAACAGATCTGAAGGAGAAAATGGCGTCTCGCTGACGCTCGCCGGAAAAAGGGGGCACAGGCAAGGATGCCTATGCTACCTCCCAAGTAACTACTTTGTTACTTCCTTCCGCCCGCCACCCATTGGTGGCAGATTTGCTGAATAGTTACGATTCATATTTTATCCATCATCACGCGGCCCGTTCGCCTTCCAAGAATCCTTCAAGGTGGCGCAGCCGGGTGGGGTGGCGCATTTTGCGCAGAGCTTTGGCTTCGATTTGGCGGATGCGTTCGCGGGTGACTTTGTATTGCTTGCCGATTTCCTCAAGCGTGCGCTCGTAACCGTCGGCCAAGCCAAAACGCATTTCGACGATTTTACGTTCGCGCTCGGTCAAGGTGGCGAGCACCTCGTTGAGGCTCTCCTTCAAAAGACTGTAGCTGGTTGCTTCCCATGGGTTTTCGGCGCGCTTGTCTTCGATAAAGTCACCGACACTGGCATCGTCGCCGTCGCCAACCGGCGCCTGGAGGGAAACGGATTGCTGGGCCATCTTCAGGACTGCCTGTACCCGCTCGACTGGCAGGTTGAGTTCATCGGCGATTTCTTCGGGCTCGGGTTCGCGGCCTAGTTCCTGCATCAGTCGTTTTTGGACACGAACGAGCTTGTTGATCACCTCGATCATGTGAACAGGGATGCGGACGGTGCGGGCCTGATCCGCAACAGCGCGGGTGATCGCCTGGCGAATCCACCAGATGGCGTAGGTTGAAAACTTGTAGCCTCGGCGGTATTCAAATTTTTCCACGCCTTTCATCAATCCCATGTTGCCCTCCTGAATGAGGTCCAGGAATGAAAGGCCGCGGTTGGTGTGCTTCTTGGCTACCGAGATGACCAAGCGCAAGTTGGCGGCGGCCATTTCACTCTTGGCCTGATCTGAGCGCCCGGCCGCTTTCTTCATTTCGGCGTGGGCCACCAGAAATGGTTCGCAGGACATTCGCAGGAGTTTTTCGAGATTCGCGATCCGGGTGCGCTCGCTTTTCATGGACTGAGCCAAGCCGGGAGCCTTGGGTTTGCGCTCCAATTCCGCCAGCGTATGGGTAGCCGACCGCAAGTTGTCGCGGATGTTGTCCGAGACAACCATGATTTCCTCAATCGCCTTGGGCTTGAAGAAAAAGAGAGGATATACTGCGCACAGCAATCGGGTGAGCCGATCAACTTCGGCTTGCAGTTTTTCCCGCGCTTTGCCGTGGGCGGCGCGGAGTTGTTCGTAGGCGGCATCCAAGCGGACGTCCAAGTCAGACGCTTTTTTGACCAAGCGCCGGAGTGATTGCAGGTAAGAGTCCCGAGTCTCGACTTTCTTATCGATCACCACCCGGTCAAAACGCTCCTTGGGCGGATCGGCCAACAGTTTTTCCGCAAGGGCGATGTGCTCCTTTCCGGTAAACCCAAAGCTGTACAAAATAGCGCGCGCCGTTGTGTCGTTGGTCTCAATGCGCTGACAAATCTCGACTTCCTGCTCGCGCGTCAACAAGGGCACTTTGCCCATCTGCCGTAAATACATCTGCACAGGGTCGTCCAAGATGTCCAATCGTCCGCCGTCCTCTTCCTCATGTTCAGTTTCGCGAGCCGGTTCCTGGCTGGGGGGGGCATCGGTGATTTCGACATCAAAGCCGCGCAGCTTGGAGTAAACTTGGTCCAGCACTTCCGGCGTGACGACTTCGTCGGGCAGGGCGTCGTTAATATCGTCGTAGGTGAGGTAACCTTGTTCCTGGGCTTGGTGCAGCAGTTCCTTGATTTTCGCCGCAATAACCGCAGAATTGGCGTTTTCTGGCGCTGCGTTGGAGGTGGTTGGATTTGGAACTAGTTCTGGCGCAACCGCTTCCTTCCTATGGTGGGAAGTGGTTGTGGCCTTGCATCCCGACGAGAAACTCACGCGGGCTTTCTTGGCAACCGTCTTTCCTCGCACGGGCAGGTTTTCGACTGGCTTCGCGCCCCTCTTGGAGCCGGCTGCTGGAGAAACTCTCTTTCTAAGCATATTGTTCGGACAACAGATTCATATTTCGGTTCAGAAATAATTGCGAACATCAAACCACTGCAACAATTTGGATGCATCGCGAAAGCCTTTCGCGCCGATGAGGATGTTACCCACATCCGCAACATCCCGAACCGGTTTATCAGGGTACAATAAACCCTGCGAGCACTAAGTCAAAATTTGGAAGATATCCAACCCCAAGCCATTCCCGCGACCAATCCAACCCCGTGGGCAGTGTTGGCTATCCTGGGGCCGACCAATCCGAAAAAGCAGATAAAAAACCAGGCAATCATCAAACTGACGGTCGTCGGATCCATCGCAAACCCTGATCGAGGATCGCATTTTCCTCGAATCCAAATGTAGCCAAACAACCCAAAAACGACGCCAGACATCCCGCCGAAAAACGGCCCGCTTGCCAGACACTGGCCGACATTGGACAGAGCCGCGATGATCACCACCATCAGACCCAATTTGACCGATCCTTCCCGAGATTCGATCAAACTTCCCAAGTCCTTAATCCATAGTATATTGAATATCAAATGAATCGGCCCCGCGTGGATGAAAATCGGTGTGATCAGCCGCCAAAACTGACCCGCTCGGATTTCCCACAAGAACGGCTTGCCCATGCCGAATGGATCGCCCATGCTGATCCGCAATGGGTTGAGCAGTTCGGAGGAAAAGTTAAAGCTTGAGGCCAAACCGGCAAGAACACTGATAATAATCAGCGAAAGTGTCATGACGCCAAACGTCGTCTGCCGCCAGATCATTGAGGGAGTGCGCATGCGCCCCTCGTATTTGCGCTGTTCGCGCGCCTGGCGTTCTCGCACATCCATCGCTTTGGCGGCGCCTTGAACAAAACAGGAGTCATTGGGGTTCGCCATAAACCTGTTCAGCCACTGGCGGCTAAGATCAATCTGCTCCTCGGAATAAACCCAGACAGCCCAAGTGCCGTCGGTTTCCGATTCAATGCGATTGCCGATTTCCAGTCCGGAAAGGTAATCGCCGAAAACCTTGGCGCTTGATTCGTCTATAAGATGGCCTATAAGCCGCATAACAAGCGGAGAACATCGCCGATTGCGCTTGGAAAGACAGCAAAAAACATTGCCAAAGATTGCATTGCGCCTGACTCGATGATTCGATGATTCGATGATTCGATTCAACGATTCAACGATTCAACGATTCAACGATTCAACGATTCAACGATTCAACGATTCAACGATTCACGACACTTGGCACTGGCTCGACACTGGCGCCTGCGCCTGCGATTATAATATGGCGCTGGACCAGGCGCTGATGGATCTCGCGCCCCAATTCGGACACCCGATATTACGTTTCTATGGCTGGACGCAACCGGCGGCCAGTTTCGGCTATTCGCAATGCCATGCGGACATAGAGCTTATTACCCCGTTGCGTCCTTTAGTGCGCCGACCGACCGGCGGTGGCCTGGTTCCGCACAACGCAGACTGGACCTACAGCGCCATTTTCCCACCCAATCACGCTTGGTACAGCCTTAAGGCTGCCGAAAGCTACGAGCGCATTCACCAATGGATTCGCGATTCGTTCGCCGGATTGGGCATGACGACGTCTCTAGCTCAGTGCGCGGTTAAGGAAGCGCCCGGACAATGTTTCATTGGCGCTGAGAAATCCGACGTAATGTGGAAGGGACGCAAAATTGCGGGCGCGGCCCAAAGGCGCACTCATCAAGGCTTGCTCATCCAAGGGTCCGTGCAACCGCCGCCACTGGATCTGGCGCGACCTGCATGGCAGGAATCAATGCTGCGCATTGCGCGTGAGCAGTGGGGAGTTTGTTGGTCGCCGCTCCACCCCCCAGAGAGCCTCATCGCGCTGGCTGAAGAATTGAAACGAACGAAATACTCGCAACCCGCCTATAACGAGCGGCGGCAGGGCTGGAAGAGCAGTTGAGAGTTGCATGCAGAAACCCTGAGCCTGTTCAGTCTCGGTAACTATTCAGGTATCATAGGCATCCCTGCCTGTGCCCCCTCTCTCTGGCGAGCGTCAGCGAGCCACTAATTTCTCCTTCTGACCTGGACTGTTGCCAGTCGCGTAGCAAGCGTTTGAAGTCAAGCCACGCTCACCCCCAGCTTCGCATGCAACGCCGACAAAATGATCTCAGACGCCCCTTGCGAGCTCAGCTCTCCGGTGTTAACCATCAGGTCATACATGAGCGGTGATGTCGCATCGGAACGAAAGAACTTGCGAATAAAATCGACACGCTCGGAATCTCGCTTCCGGACGTAAGCCCGCGCTTCTGCGGCGTTGAGTTTTCTCCCGTCGGCCACGCGTTTGATCCGCTGCTCCACAGGCGCAACGAGCCTCACGCAAAGCGAGCACGGGCGGGGCAGCACGTATTGCGCGCCGCGTCCCAGAATGACGACGTCACCGTGATGTCCAAGAGTTAAGACCATCTCACGCAAAAAACGCAGGTATTTTTCCGAGCCGATATCTTCGGAAAATAACACCTCACGCCAAGCTGCCTCCCAATTGGACCGCACCCGCTCGTCCACGCTTTCGATCAGTTGCTGCCGCGCATGGACCATTTCGGAAATTTGATCGACAATTTCACGGTCATAAACCTGCCAGCCGAGACGTTCGCCCACCAACCGCGCGACATCGTTGCCACCGCTGCCGCACTCGCGCGAGATCAACAGGCACGGCCCGTAGCTCACGCCGCCTTCGTTATACCGCCCGGGAGACGGTGTGGTTGTTTCGAGCCGGTGTTTGATGTTCCACAACGACTTTTGTTTCTCAATGAGTTTAAGGATTGGCATAGTATTTCTTAAGCTATTGTCACCTATTTTGCGCCGTTTGCAAAGATCTAGTACCGTAATTCGTAAGTTCGTGAGTCGGATTGACGCTTCTTTTACCCAGTAAAATCTACCAATTCATCGCTCACGAACTTGCGACTTACTGTGATAGACGCTTCATTTTCAATTTCAGTCAGTCCTTGTAAACACCAAACTTTCGACATAGTGTGTTCACGATCTTGGAAGAGCGGAGGGTCGCTTTCGGCGAAAGTCGAAGGAGGAAAGTCCGAACACCGTAGGGCGCAATGCCGCGTAACCAGTTTCGCAAGAGGCGGGATACACGCGGGCGGGGCGTTTCAAAGCGTCTTGACGGACAGTGCCACAGAAAACAAACCGCCCAGCCTTTCTCTTGGAAAGGAGGGGCAAGGGTGAAAAGGTGGGGTAAGAGCCCACCGCCTGCCGAGCAATCGGCAGGGCACGGAAAACCCCATTGGGTGCAAGGCCAAATAGGAAACCTTGGAGCGGCCCGCTCTGAGTTTCGCGCAAGCGGAACGGGTTTCGGGTACCGGCTGCTTAGACAAATGACTCTCTCCTCTGCTTCGGCGGAGCAGACAAAACTCGGCTTACAGCTCTTCCAAGGTCTTTCCAGTTTTTAACCCGACTTTCGATACTGGGAAGGGTTTTTCGTGTTGCCTCACGGGAAAATGTTACTTGGTTACATTATAATAGCCACCTGAATGGTTACCAAATAATGTTGTATTTCTTTTGATCTCCTGCGCTAAATTTGCGGCAGCTTATGCCAGCAACTAATGGATTTTATTCGCGTATCCTCATTGCAATCGCACTGCCCGTCGTTGCCTGGGGCAAAGACGGAGTGCAGACGTACAGCGTTCCCAAAGAACCTGTTCCCAGCCTCCTGTCACTCGGCTCGGCTCAGCCGCAAGCCGCCTTATCAAGACCGTTGACATGGACGGTGCCCACGGGATGGGATGAAAAACCGGCTTCGCGCATGCGTTTGGGCCAGTTTGTCGTTCTCGGAACGAACGACACCAAGGCGGAGTTGGCTGTGATGGCCTTTCCCGGTGATGTCGGCGGTGAACTCATGAACGTCAATCGCTGGCGCGGCGAGGTGGGGCTTGAGCCGATTGAGCAGAAGGATGTCGTGTCGGAGTTGGTGGCCATCGGTTCTGAAAAGGGCAAGCTCTACGAATTTGTGGGAGCGCAGCAGTCCACACTGGTCGGCTGGGAGCTTAAGGACGAAACTTCCTATTTCTTCAAGTTGCGCGGCGATAAGACAGTTGTTGCGGCGGCCAAGCCCGCGATGAACGAGTTCTTAAAGTCGGTCAAATTCCAAGGCGCTCCGTCGATGGCGGCGGCGGAAAGCATTGGCGATTCCGCAGTGGCCAATCCGCATGGCGCAATGCCAGGCATGGACGCAACGGTTTTACCGGCAGGGCATCCACCTATGGGCGAGGCAATGTCAGGAATGCCAGCCAGTCATCCAGCCACTGCTGCGGCAGCCGCACCCAATGGCGCACAACCGAACGATTCACGCTTCAACGATTCACGCTTCAACGATTCACGATTCAACGATTCACGATTCAACGATTCACGATTCAACGATTCAACGATTCACGATTCAACGATTCACGATTCAACGATTCACGATTCAACGGCAGCCACTTGGCAAATACCGCCTCATTGGAAAGAACAGTCTGCCTCCAAGATGGTCGTCAAGAGCTTCACGGTGAGCGATGAAAAGGCCGGCAAAGCCACCATCACGATCACCAGTTTTCCAGGACAAGTGGGTGGAGCGTTGGCCAACGTCAACCGATGGCGCGCGCAAATCGGTCTCAAAGCAATCACCGAAGCTGAATTACCTTCCATGACCAAAACGGTGGATGTCGCAGGAGGAAAAGGCACTTTGGTGGATATGATCGGCAAGGACGCTTCAGGCCGTCCAACCCGCTTGGTGGCTGTCATGGCGCCGCGCAGCGACGCAACCTGGTTCTACAAACTGTTGGGCGACAGTTCCGAGGTCGAACGCGAAATTTCGAACCTCCTGAAGCTCGCCCAGACTGCCCGTTTCCAATAACATGCTCTCTAAGATTTTCAAATCGCTTGCCTCGTTGCGCTTAACCGTGGTGTGCCTGGCGCTGGCCTTGGTGCTGGTCTTTGGCGGCACGATTGCCCAAGTCCACTTGGGACTCTACGAGGTGCAGGCTCGCTACTTCCGAAGCTGGCTTGTCCTATGGGACCTGCCAGGGAGCAAAATGGGAATTCCCATCTTCCCTGGCGGCTGGCTCATCGGCGGCGTATTGCTGATCAACCTCGTTGCCAGTCACATCACCCGGTTTCAGTTTTCTCGGAAGAAACTCGGTATCTGGCTGGCGCATCTTGGATTGATCATCCTGCTCTCGGGCCAGTTCCTGACCGAGGCATGCCAAGTGGAGAGCCTGATGCGTGTCGAGGTTGGCGAAACCAAAACCTATTCCGAAGACAGTCGCAAGCTGGAATTGGTGGTAATTGACACCACCAATCCCGACCGCGACGATGTAGTCTCGATTCCTGCCGACAATCTGGCCAACTCCAAAGAAATCCGCCATCCGCAGTTGCCGTTTGCGCTACGTGTCAAAGGCTATCTGCCCAACGCCCTGCCCACCCGTGGGGGCGGCGCCCAGCCCGGAGCTCTCAAGTCCAGCCAGGGCATCGGCCAGCAGATCCAATTCGCCCCAACTGCAGTAACGGCAGCAATGGAGAGCGAAAACAGCCCCGCCGCGCTGATTGAAATCGTCGGCGACAAGGGTTCAATCGGCGATTGGGTCGTTTCTCCCTGGTTGACTAAAATGTCGTCCCTGGGCCGATTGACGGAGTGGCTTGGCAGTGACGCCTCGATTCTGGCGACTCCGCAAGCGTTTGCTTGCAACAGTCACAACTACCGGATTGAGATGCGGCCGACCCGTTACTACAAACCTTATACGCTGAAGCTCATCGAGTTCCGCCACGATCTCTACCCGGGCACCGATATTCCGAAAAACTTCTCGAGCCGGGTTCATCTGGAGGATCCCACGATGGGGGAAAGCCGCGACGTTTTGATTTACATGAACAACCCGCTGCGCTATCGCGGCGATACCTACTACCAAAGCAGCTTCGAGCCCGGAGACAGAGTCTCGATACTTCAGGTTGTGCGCAACCCAGCCTCCGCTACGCCCTACCTGGCTTGCATTCTGATCACGACCGGACTGCTGATCCAATTCATGATGCATCTTTTTACCTTTGCCCGGAAAAACTCCGCCGTCGCCGCCGTTCCGGTTGCCGATGCCAGACTGGCTCGTCCCGCTTCCAACTTCGATCAAAAGGAAAAACGCTTATGAAAAAGTGGCTGCCTTGGACATGCCTTGTCGTGTTCGCCCTCTGGTTCCTCTCTGGCGCGCGCGCGCCCGAGCCAAAGAACAAGTTTGACCTCACCCTTTTCGGGCGACTGCCCGTTCTTCTCAATGGCCGCATCCAGCCGATGGACACCGTCGCCCGCAATGCGCTGCTGAGCATGCGCGGCAAATCGACCGTTCGCGCTGTCGGCAACACTCTCTCTGCCACCGAGTGGATGCTCGAAGCGATGACCAAGCCCGAACTGGCGGATCAACGCAAAGTCTTCCGTGTCCAAGCTCCCGAACTGGAGGGCTTGTTGGGCGCTGATAAGCCCGGTCTCAACTACTATGCCTACAACGATTTCACCAATCAATTGCCGCAGCTTCAGTCGCAGATTCAAACCTTGGCAAAATCCGAGGAAAGCAGGGATGATGCCGCCAAGAACCGCACGGCATATCAAAAGGATTTGATGCATCTTTACAGCAGCCTGATGCTTTACCGGCAGATCAAGAACAGCCTTCAACCCGAGGGCTGCGTCGATTTTCCGGCTGACATCGCCGCTTACAAGGCGGCGCTGGGACCGGCCATGACGGCGGTTAGAAAGCAGGATGTCAAAGAAGAATTTGACAAGAGCGCGATGGATCGACTCTCGCCGCTGTTTCACGAATTTCAGGATATGGCCAGCGTGGCCTATCCGCTGGCGGTTCCGCCCAAAGCAGGCGATGCGCCGGGCAACTGGCGCAATATCGGCGCAAGCCTCATCGAATCAGCCCGCACGGAGGAAATTCATCCCGCCATCCCTTTTCTAGCCGCAATCGCATCGAGCTATGCCAAGAACCGGCCTCAGGACTTTAGAGCGGCGGTGGCGGGCTACGAATCGTGGCTCCAAGCCAACAACCTTGACGCCTCTGTTCAGAAAAGTCGGCACGAATTTCTCTTCAACCAGCTTGAGCCGTTTTACAAAGCCATGGTGGTTTATGTGGCCGCGCTGATTTTGGGCTGCATTTTCTGGATCAACATGTCCGAGAGCGTTCGCAAAACGGGCGTGATGTTGCTGGTCCTGGGTTTCGTCATTCATACGCTGGGCCTCGGTTTCCGAATGTGGCTGGAAGGTCGTCCTCCGGTGACCAACCTTTACTCATCCGCCATTTTCATCGGCTGGGGCGCAGTGCTGCTGGGATTGATCCTTGAGCGTCTGTTCAAAGGTGCCATCGGATTGGTGGCGTCGTCTCTGATCGGGTTCATCACTCTGATCATCGCCCACCATCTCTCACTGAGCGGCGATACCATGGAAATGCTGAGAGCTGTGCTAGACACCAATCTCTGGCTTGCGACGCATGTTGTGACGATCACCATCGGCTATTCCTCAATGTTCCTTGCGGGGTTGCTGGCGGTCATTTACGTCGTCGCCGGCTTTTTCACTTCCCGCATGTCCCAGCCGGTTTTGGATGGCGCGGCTCAATCGCAGGATCTGGGCAATATCCTGACTCGCATGGTTTATGGGATTGTCTGTTTCTCGACGATCTTCAGTTTCGTCGGAACCGTTTTGGGCGGCATCTGGGCTGATCAATCTTGGGGCCGTTTCTGGGGCTGGGACCCGAAAGAGAACGGAGCTCTCCTGATCGTGCTTTGGAATGCGATCATCCTGCACCTGCGCTGGGGCGGCATGATCAAAGATCGCGGCCTGATGGCAATGGCGGTGGGCGGCAACATCGTCACCAGTTTTTCCTGGTTTGGTGTCAACATGCTTGGGGTCGGCCTGCACTCGTACGGTTTCATGGACGCGGCCTTCCCGTGGCTTGTGGCCTTTGTCGCAAGCCAGGTTGTCATCATTGTTTTGGCGCTAATGTCCGAGCGCTTTTGGGCAAGCTTCAAATCAGCGTCTCGCTGACGCTCGACGGAGAGAGGAGCACAGGCAAGGATGCCTATGCTACGCGTGAACAGTTCGCGTTCTGTGCTTGCGCGATGGCGCGCATTTTTTTGATGGCGCCTTTCATGTTGCGCTCGCCGAAAAGACCGGTGCCGCTGATGAAAACGTTGGCGCCGGATTCGGCGCATTCGGCAGTGGTCTGGAAATTAATCCCGCCATCGACGGCGATGGCGAATTTATAGTTGCGTTCGGCGCGCCAGGCGCGAGCCCGCTGGATCTTGGGAAGCGTTTCGGTAATGAACGGCTGACCGCCGAATCCGGGGTTGACCGTCATGACAAGTATTGAATCGATATGACGAAGATGAGGTTCAATCCCTTCCATCGCTGTCGGAGGATTGACGCACAGGCCCACCCGCTTGCCCAACGAACGAATTTTCCAGATCAAGTCGGTCACATGCTGACGCCCCAATTCAACATGCACGGTGATGCGGTCAGCGCCGGCTTCCGCGAACGGTTCGAGCAGAATCTCCGGACGTTCGCACATCAGGTGGACGTCAAATGGCAGTTGCGTCAAGGGCCGAATGGCTTTGACGACGGCGGGGCCGAACGAGATATTCGGAACGAACCGTCCATCCATGATGTCGAGGTGCAGCCAATCGGCACCAGCGCGTTGGGCGCGCTTGACTTCGCTCCCCAAGCGGGTGAAGTCGGCAGCCAGCAAAGACGGAGCAATGACGACGCGCGCGCCGGAATCCTTTATCATGAACGAAACCTCTTAACCTCTTACACAGTGGCTGGCGCGGGAGAACCGAAACCCGGTAATTTGGGCGGCAGCGGCTTCTTCACATCGGATAGCGGCGTCACTGCAGTTGCGCCGGAGGGCGGATCCACCTTGGGCAAATGCGCGGGCGGTGTGAAAGTTCCGGTCCGAACAATATCCTGCACATGGCTTCCATCCAATGTTTCATACTCCAGCAAGGCGTTGGCGATGATTTCCAACTTGTCGCGGTGAGTTATGATCAAGTTTTTCGCCCGATCATAGGCGTCACTGATAATCCGCTTGACCTCGGTGTCGATTTCCTGCGCGGTAAATTCGCTGTATTCCTTCCTTTGAGCCATGTCCCGTCCTAAAAACACCTGATCGCTGTCATTTCCATAAAGGACCATGCCCAAGCGATCGCTCATGCCCCATTGGCAAACCATCAACCGGGCCAGGTTGGTGGCTTGTTGGATGTCGCCGGAAGCTCCGCTGGTAACATCGCCGGAAATGATCTCTTCGGCGATGCGTCCGGCCATCATGACGCAGATCAAGTCGAGCATCTCCTTGCGGCGATGGCTGAGCACGTCTTTTTCAGGCAGTGACATTGTTGACCCAAGCGATTGGCCGCGCGGGATGATTGTGACCTTGTGCAGCGGATGGGTGTGTTCCAGCAGCACGTTGATCAGCGCGTGTCCGGCTTCGTGCCATGCCGTAAAACGCTTATCTTCGTCGGACATCGCCATGCTGCGCCGTTCGCGGCCCATGCGGACTTTGATTCGAGCCTCTTCCAGTTCGGCCATGCCGATGGATTTTTTGTTCAGGCGCGCCGCTTGCAAAGCAGCCTCATTGAGGAGATTGGCAAGATCCGCGCCAGAAAAACCGGGCGTGCCGCGAGCGGTGATCGCCAGATCGACCACCGGATCGAGTTTCACGTTGCGGGCATGCACCTTAAGAATAGCTTCGCGACCGCGCACATCGGGCAGGTTCACCGTGATTTGTCGGTCAAAACGACCCGGTCGGAGCAGCGCGGGGTCGAGCACATCAGGCCGATTGGTTGCGGCGATAATAATAATCCCATCCTGAGTGTCAAAACCGTCCATCTCAACGAGCAACGCATTGAGCGTCTGTTCGCGTTCGTCGTTTCCACCGCCCCAACCATGTCCGCGACTGCGGCCGACAGCGTCAATTTCGTCGATGAAAATAAGGCAAGGAGTGCTTTTTCGAGCCTGTTCGAACATGTCACGAACCCGACTGGCACCAACGCCAACGAACATTTCCACGAAATCCGAACCGCTGATGCTGAAGAAAGCGGCGTCAGCTTCGCCGGCAATTGCCTTGGCGAGCAATGTCTTGCCTGTGCCTGGAGCGCCGATCATGAGTATGCCCTTGGGAATGCGTCCGCCCAGACGTTGAAATTTCTTGGGATCGCGCAGGAACTCGACCAATTCGGAGACCTCGTCCTTGGCTTCCTCAACGCCCGCCACATCTTTGAACGTAATCTTGTTCTTGTCTTTGCTGAGCATGCGGGCCTTGCTCTTGCCGAAGCTCAGCGCGCCTTTGCCGGCATTCTTAATCTGGCGAACCAGAAAAAAGTAGATCAGCCCAAAAATCAGGAGGAATGGCAGCAGGTTCAGGAAAAGATTGAGCATCATGTTATTGGGCTCGGAATCTTTGAACTGGCCGGACTTGATGAGCTTGGTCTTGATCTCATCGGTCAAAGCCGTCTGCAACTGGAAGGATATCTCGCTTAGCTTTCCATCCTTGCCTTTGAGGCGTTCACCCCTTTCATTGGTCTCGTAAATTCGACCACTGATCCGTTTGATTTCCGACTGTGGCGGATAGGTGATGATGCCAGTGTCGGGAACCATCAGATTTTTTTCAATGATCACTTCCAGCTCCGGGTAGCCGGTCAAAACCTTGACTTTCGACTCACTTTTTGTAACGAGTTGCGCAACCGCGACAAAGAGCGCTATGAGAACGATCCAGACCAGCACGGTCTTTGATTGGATACGAAAGTCACCGTTCCTTTTCTCGTTCTTATCCGGCTCAGTTGCTTTTTTTGGATCAGGCATTTTAAAATAAGTCTTCGGGTAACATTACCATGCCGCGGCCTTGCCCGCAACACTCGTAACCTTGCGCCACTCCCATTTCAAGCGTCTAACGGTCGATTTGTCGAGCTTGAAACGCTCTGAGATGCGCAATCCTTCCACCCAAAAAATCTCGCCGTCGGTGGCAACCGCCACAACTTGTTGATGCCGTTTGACTCGCGGCACCTTCAGATTGATGAACAAATCCTGCAATTTTGACTGCGAACGGGCGCCTATCGGCTGAAACCGGTCGCCAGGCTGCCAAAACCGCAGCAAAATCTTTTCGCCCACCCGATCTGCGTCAAAGTATTCGACATCTTGAATCGGTCCAAACTGACTGCCTTGCTTATCGGAAATAACCCAGGAAAACTTTAGGCTGGCGAACTCGGCGAAGCCCGTCCGGTTAAGCGTTACCGGGCGGGAGTCCTGGGTGAAGCCTGACGGCGCGGTTTCTTCGCGTGGAAAAAGCCATATTGTTCCCCAAGTCTCACGCATGGCCGAAATCCGCGAGCTAAGCGTGATTTTTCGATCCGGATTGAGCCGCAGCCACTCGACCAGTTCAAAATTGGACTCCTCCTCCAGTGCGTGTAGTTGGAGCTGCAGGCAACGCCGTTGGATGGAGATCGGCAGTTGCCAGAACGGAGGATAAAAACCGCGTTGGAGCCAGTTCTCGGCGGCGGTGGTGATGAATTCGCCTTCAGCTCCAGCAATCTCCATCAGCCGGGGGATTGTCCGGGCCAAGCCGGGCTGGTAGTGCTGTTCGAGCAGCGGGATCAATTCATTGCGAATCCGATTGCGTTGGATGTCGAGAGAGGCGTTGGTGGCATCCTCGGAAAAGGCAATCTTTCGATCCTGAGCATAAGCTCGGAGAGACTCCTTGGTCTGATCCAGCAGTGGACGGATCAACCGGATGTGCGGATCGCAGGGCAATGGACTTGCCGACTTCATTCCGCCCAACCCGGTGCCACCTGCTCCACGAAACAGCCGCAAAAAAAAGAGTTCCACCTGGTCGCCAGCGTGGTGGGCGAGCGCCACAGTTTCGATCTTTTGATCTCGGGCACTGCGGGCCAGGAAGTCGTGGCGTAATTGCCGGGCCGCCATTTCAATGGAAATCTTCCCGAGTGTTGCCTCGGCCCGAACGTCTCCACGCTCTTCCACCGATGGAATACCGAGAGCGCGGGCGGTTTCTTGAACCAGGCGTTCGTCCGCATCGCTGGCCTCGCCTCGCAATTGGTGGTTGAAATGGGCAACGACCAGACGCCAGTCGTGTTTTGGCGCCAATTCATGAAGAATATGGAGAAGCACCATCGAGTCCACGCCTCCCGAGACAGCCACCATGACCGCCTGCGCATCCGGGACCAGTCGTGTCATCGCCATCTCAATTTGTTCCAGCCATTGGCTCACAACGCAAAGAATAGCCAAAGCTCAGGGCCACTAAAAGAGGGAATAGCCACAGTTTTTGAGCATTGCAGAATTTTTGTTTCCCAATAGATTTGCGGGCTGAATGGCAACGTTAAATTCGTCATCTGATCAGAACTTGGAACCGGCAGCGGCCTCGGACTTTATCCGGGACATCGTTACTGAGGATATCAAGACCAACAAGCATGGGGGCAAAGTCATCACCCGATTTCCACCCGAACCCAACGGCTACCTGCACATTGGCCACGCCAAGTCGATCTGCCTCAATTTCGGAATTGCCCAAGAAAACCAGGGCGGCATCTGCCATCTGCGTTTTGACGATACGAACCCCACACGCGAGGATGTCGAATACGTGGACTCGATCCAGGAAGATGTCCGATGGCTCGGATTTGACTGGGGCAACAACATGTTCTACGCCTCGGATTATTTCGAAAAACTTTATTATTACGCCGTTGAGTTGATCAAACTGGGCAAGGCGTATGTGTGCGACCTGTCAGGCGAGGAGATGATCGCCTATCGCGGCGCGCCGAGCATTCCGGGCAAGGAGAGCCCCTACCGGAACCGGTCGGTGGATGAGAATCTCGATTTATTCGCGCGGATGAGGGCTGGGGAGTTTGCCGACGGCGCCAAGACGTTGCGCGCGCTTATCGACATGACTTCGCCAAATATTCACATGCGCGACCCGGCGCTCTATCGGATTCGCAAGTTTGAGCATCATCGCACCGGCAATGCCTGGTGTATCTACCCAATGTACGATTACGCGCATTGTCTGTCCGATTCCATCGAACGCATCACGCATTCAATCTGCACGCTGGAATTTGAAGTTCACCGTCCGCTCTATGATTGGATTCTGGAGCAACTTTCCGTTCCCCGACCCAACCCGCGCCAGATTGAGTTCGCCCGGCTGAATCTGAGTTATACGGTGATGAGCAAGCGCAAGCTGTTGCAACTGGTGCAGGAGGGCCTTGTGGTCGGCTGGGATGATCCCCGGATGCCGACCGTCGCGGGACTTCGGCGGCGTGGATTTACTCCCGAGGCGATTCGGCATTTCTGTCGGCGCATCGGCGTGACAAAGTTCAACGGTTTGACAGATGTGGCGTTGCTTGAGCACAGTCTGCGCGAGGACCTTAACAAACGCGCGAACCGCGTCATGGCCGTATTGCGTCCGATCAAAGTGGTGATCGAAAATTATCCCGAGAGCCAGGTCGAACAATTGGAAGCGGTCAATAATCCCGAAGATTCCACGGCAGGCACACGGAAGATTCCGTTCTCACGGGTGATCTATATCGAACAGGATGATTTCATGGAAGTGCCGCCCAAGAAGTTCTTCCGACTTTCTCCGGGCAACGAAGTCCGGCTGCGCTACGCGTACATTCTCAAGTGCGTCAGCGTCGTCAAGAACGAGCTGGGCCAGGTTGCCGAACTGCGTTGCACAATTGATCCCAACTCCAAGAGCGGTGGAACGACCGCCGGACGAAAGGTGAAGGCGACCATTCACTGGGTATCCGCCGCGCATGCGTTGAACTCTGAAGTTCGGCTGTATGACCGACTTTTTACGGTCGAACAACCCGATGCCGAGGGCAGAGATTTCAAGGAGTTCATGAATTCCAAGTCATTGGAAGTCTTGACCGGCTGCAAATTGGAGCCGAGCTTGGCCAATGCGAATCCGGAAGTCCGTTACCAATTCGAGCGCTTGGGCTATTTTCGCGCGGACCCGAAAGACTCCAAGGCCAACAGCCTGGTGTTTAATCGCACGGTAACATTGCGAGATGCGTGGGCCAAGGAGCAGGGGCACTAAAATTAAGAATTCTCACACCACATGTTTGCGGAAGAAAAGGTTGGCGGTGGTGGAGGTTGCAACTGCGATCAACAGGAGCGGCCAGACGCTTTGCAGGACGACTGCGGCAGGAGCGTTCTTGAGGAAAATGCTTTTGACAATCAGGATGAAATGCCGCAACGGGTTGGCCCAGGTCAGGTGCTGAAGCCACACTGGCATGTTGTCAATCGGCGACACATATCCCGAGAGCAAGATTGCCGGCATCACGAAGCTGAAAACGCCCAGGAACGCCTGTTGCTGGGTTGCGCAGATGGAGGAGATCAGGAGTCCAAACCCGACCAGCGCCAGGATGTAGCAGATCATGCTGGCGTAAAGCAGCAGGAACGAGCCTTGGAATGGAACCTGGTAAATGAAGATGCCGCCCAGCAGAATGATCGTCCCTTGGAACATGGCCACGAGCAGGGCCGGCACCGCCTTGCCGATCATGATCATCCCCGGCGTCAACGGCGAGACCAGCAGTTGGTCCAGCGTTCCGTGCTCACGCTCGCGCGCGACTGACAGCGAGGTGACAATCAATGTGCTGATGGTTGTGATGATCGCCACCAGGCTTGGAACGACGAACCATGTATATTCCAAGTTCGGATTGAACCAGTGCCGAACGACAACTTTTGAAATGGGAATGCGCGAAGTGGCCACGTCGCGTTCGTCCAGGTAGGTTTGAAGGATTTGTTGCAGGTAACCAAATGCGATCTGACCTCCGTTCGAGCGCCGCCCGTCCATGATTGCCTGAATCATCACAGGTCGCCCGGCAGCGACGCTGCGTGAGAAATCAGGCGGGAACCGCAACACCACCAGCGCTTTTTGTTGATCAATCGTCTGGCGCAATTCATCCTCGCTCTGCAACGTGAGCGTCTCCTTGAACGCTTTGGCATGCGAGAATCTTTGGATGAGTTCGAACGACGCTGAACCGCCGTCCTCGTTCAGAACAGCCAGCGTGTTGTTTGTGACTTCCAGCGTCGAAGCCAGCGGGAATAGCGCCAGTTGCAAAAACACGGGGATGATCAGCAGGCGGCGTCCTTGTGGATCGCGTAGCAGCGTTTGCAATTCCTTGATAACCAATGTCTTGATTCGGTAATACATCGTCTATTCCAGCCTCCGTCGTGTTTTCAATGCGGTCAATCCAAGGAAGAAGACCGATGCAATTGCCAGGAAGAACATGTTACGCAGCAGCACCGACCAGATGTTGCCCGCCATGAAGAGGGTATGCATTGCATTGACAAAGTATCGCGCCGGGATCAGGTAGGTCACTGCCTGGATGATCAACGGCATGCTGCGAATCTCGTAAATAAAGCCCGAAAGAATCAGCGCGGGCAGGAACGCGCCGTTGAGCGCTCCTTGCGCGGCATTGAACTGGTTGCGAGTCATGGTCGAGAGCAGCAGTCCGAAGCCAAGAGCGCTGAACAGGAACAGGCTCGACACCATCAGCAATACCCAGAGCGATCCGCGAAACGGCACATGCAGCGCAAACACTGCCACCGCCACGCAGATCAACAGCGACACAATCCCCAGCGCATAATACGGGATGATCTTGCTGAGCAACAACTCCGCCCGTGTAACCGGTGTGGCCAGAAGCGCCTCCATGGTGCCGCGCTCCCACTCTCTCGCGATGACCAGCGACGTCAACAGCGCCCCAATCACAGTCATAATCACAGTGATTGCTCCCGGAATGATGAAATTGCGGCTTTCGGCCGAGGGATTAAACCAATAGCGGGGCTCCAGTGAAATGGCGGTGGTGAATTTCCGTCCATGTTCATCCGCGCGATGTTGCAGCCAGTTCTGCCACGCTCCGCGAGTATAATTCTCCACAAAACTCGCCAGGTTGGGCTCGGTGCCGTCGGTCACCACCAGCAGAGGCGCGGTGTCGGTGGGACGCTGGAGCCGCCGGGCAAAATCCTCTGGTATCACGACGAACCCTCGCACGGTCGTCTCCATGATCGCCTGCTCCATTTCGGCGCGATTGAGCGAGGTCACCACCTTCATATAAGGCGAGCCGATGAAGCTGTCCGCAAACTGTCGCGCCTCACGGCTGGAATCTTCGAGAACCAGGCCGATGCTGACTGAGGTCGAGTCCAGGTTGATTCCATAGCTGTAAATAAAAAGCAATGCCACCGGCAGGACAAACGCGATCAGGTTGCTGCTGGGATCGCGCAGAATCTGACGTGTCTCCTTGCGGCACAGCGCAACCAGACGGCGAAAAAATCCAGAAAAGTTCATCTTGGAATCATCCATTGACAGGCTCGTTCCGTCCGACCAATTCGATGAACGCGTCTTCCATCGACGGATCGGGATTGTTCGTCGATGCGACCGATTGCTTGAGATCATCCGGTGTGCCGGCGGCGATGATGCCTCCCCGGTAAACTAGTGCCACGCGGTCGCAGTATTCCGCTTCGTCCATGAAATGCGTGGTGACCATGACCGTAACCCCTTTCTCGACCAGCCCGTTGATGTGAGTCCAGAACTCACGGCGTGTGACCGGATCGACGCCAGAGGTCGGTTCGTCCAAAAAAAGAATGTCCGGCTCATGCATGACCGCGCATGCCAGTGCCATTCGCTGTTTGAAGCCAAGCGGGAGGGTGTCTGGCGTGACGTCCAGAAACGGACCGAACTTGAACACCTCAACCATTTCGTCGATCTGGGTCTGCTGCTTCGCTCCCCTCAAGCCGTACACGCCTGAGAAGAATTCGAGGTTTTGCAAGACACTCAGACTGCTGTAAAGAGAGAATTTCTGAGCCATGTAGCCCAGCCGCTGCCGGGCTTTGCTCGCGCTGTGCGCCAAATCGATGCCCATCACCCGAGCCGTTCCCGATGTCGGCGCCAGCAGACCGCACATCATGCGGAAAGTGGTCGATTTGCCCGCCCCGTTGGGTCCGAGCAATCCGAAAATCTCGCCGCGCGCAACCGAAAACGTCACCTGATCCGCCGCCGCAAAATCGCCGAATTTTTTTGTCAAATTACCGGCCTTGATCACGGTTTCCTTCGGGCCGGGAATGCTCCGCATCCGCTCGGCCAGAAGCGACTCGCCGCCCGGGCCGCCGCCCAGCGCGTCAATAAAAGCATCCTCGAACCGTGACGCAACGGGCGTTGTGACGCATTCCGGCCCGGCCTGCAACTCCGACAACTTCGGAGCGGCTGCCCCTTTGCGGAGGACCAACCG
Source organism: uncultured Verrucomicrobiales bacterium (assembly GCA_903898185.1). GTDB lineage: Bacteria > Verrucomicrobiota > Verrucomicrobiia > Limisphaerales > Palsa-1400 > CAIUEN01. Next base: position 2,932 of record CAIUEN010000121.1, on the reverse strand, counting down.
CACGCTGTGGCCTTGGATGACCCCATCCATCACCTCGGGGCGTCGCAGAGCGCGGGTTAACAATTGCCTTCGGCTCCCCTGGCAACTTTGAATCAAAAAACAGCGGCCATTCATCCTCTCTGTCATTACGGAAGGCACCCCAGCGAAGATCAGCTTGCCTTCGTTCATCAGAATCACCTGTCCGCACAGTTCGGCTTCGTCAAGATAAGCAGTGCTCCAGACAACCGCCATCCCTTGAGCGACGAGGTCTTTGACCATTTTCCAAAGTTCGCGCCGAGAGATTGGGTCCACCCCGACTCCTGGTTCATCAAGCAAGAGAATGCGGGGTTTGCCAAGAAGCGCGCAGGCCAGGCCCAGCTTCTGTTTCATGCCGCCCGAAAGCTTGCCAGCAAGACGGTTTGTGAAGCGGACGAGATCGGTGAAGTCGAGCAATCGCTTGAACGCGGTTTCGCGCTCAGCGCCGATGACGCCGCGCAGATCGGCGTAAAGCGTCAAGTTCTCCTCAACCGACAAATCCTCGTAAAGCCCGAACTTTTGTGGCATGTAACCGATATTCTCGCGCAAACGCGCGGCATCCGCAATGGGATCCCCGCCATCAATGCGCAGGCGACCGGAAGTGGGTGCCAGCAAGCCGGCCATCAATCGAATCAACGTTGTTTTGCCAGCGCCATCCGGCCCCACCAATCCGGTGACCAAACCGGTTTGGATTTGAGCGGAAACGTCTTCCACAGCCGACTTTTTGGCCTTTGGAAAGAGCTTCCCCACGTTTTCCAGGATGGCGATGACCTCTGACATGTCAGGATGCGGTCATTGGGTAGCGATGCGGACGGTTACCGGCATTCCCTGACGCAACTCGTCGTCCGGATTCGAGACTGTAATGCGCAGGCGATAGACCAGCAGCGTTCGCAGCTTGGTTGTTTCGACGCTTTTAGGCGTGAACTCGGCGCGAGGAGAAATAAATCCAACCGTGCCTGCGTATGACTGGTTTGGACGGGAGTCGGTGAAAACCTCGACTTTTGAGCCGGGATGGATTCGTCCAAGGTCTGGTTCGTGAATATAGGCGCGTACCCAGATTGGCTGCTTGAGAGACAGGGTCAGCACGGGCGTTCCAGCCGCAACAATGGCACCTGCTTCTTGGGCGCGAGTGAGGATCACGCCGTTGGTCGGCGCTTTGAGGACGGTGTCCTCGGCGTTGAGTTCGGCGATTTTCAGGGCGCCTTCCGCTCGGGCGAGATCGCCTTTGGCCTGGGCTATTTCCTCGGTGCGAAATCCGGATTCCAGCAGAGTTAACTGCTCACGCGCTGATTTCAGGCGCGCCTCGGCCTCGCGATACCTCGCCTCGGCATCGTCGCGATCCTGGATGGAAACGGCCTTGGTATCGAGCAATTGTTCCTGGCGGTCAAACAATCGCTTGGCATTCTTAAAAGTGACTTCCCGCTCGCGGACAACGGCGCGCGCTTGGGCGGTTTCCTGCGGTCGGTAGCCCGACTCCACCATTTGCGCGCGCGCCCTGGCAGTGGCGACTTGGCCGGCAATTTCGGCGATGGCTCGCCGGTAAGGTTCGTCGTCGAGTTGCGCTATGACGTCACCGGCTTTGACGGCATCGCCTTCGTCGCATGACAATGACGCGATGCGTCCGGCCACCCGAAATCCGAGGGTCACCTCGCGAATATCCACGTTGCCATGCAACAAGAGGTTCTTTCCATCGTCCCGATCTTTGGCCTCAAAGCCCCACCACCCCCCCAACCCCGCGATCAGGAGTAATGGAATAATCAACTTCTTCTTCATACCAACTAAAATTCAGACGGTAACTATTCACGTAGCATAGGCATCCTTGCCTGTGCCCCTCCCTCCGGCGAGCGTCAGCGAGACGCCAATTTCTCCCTCTGAACAGAACAGTTACTTCACACGCTTATCTTTTTTCCGACAGAGGACATCATTTAGCGGCCTCTGGGAGAGTTGCCACATTGGTGATCGGCGACGAAGTTGGGCCTTTGGCCTCCATCCGATCCTGCCGCTCTATGAGGTCTTTCAACGTCGTGCGCATGAAAACCTCGCGCATGCCGTCTTGCGCCTGCTCGAAAAGACCGCACAAGGCGCAGCCGCCAAAGTGCTCACACTCGGGTTCGTCCTGCAGGCACCGCTGGAAAACAATTTTGCCCTCAATGGCCTCAATGATCTCCAAAACCGTGATCTGCGTTGGGTCGCGAGCGAGCACAAATCCGCCTCCTGCTCCCCGCACGGAGCGGACCAGTCCGACTTTGACCAAGTGCTGAAAAATCTTTGCAAGAAAACTCTTCGGGATGTGCTCGGAATGGCTAACCTCTTCGATCATAGCCACTTGCCCTGGCGCTCGACGCGCCAGATGGATCAACCCCATAATCCCATATTCGCCTGCGCGAGTGATTTGCATGGCAATCGGACAAATTTCGTCTTCAGTATAGGCGTTGCCTAATAGAAGTGTCAATTCCCACGACAAGAGCGGCAACTCTCATTTTGGCAAGCAATCAAGAATACCCAATATTCAATGGAAGATTTCCGTCTCCGCGCCCTCCGGTTAAGCCAGAGAAGCTGGCATGTCTGTTTGGCTGAGAAGTGTACAACGACAATTACTTTTCCTCGACCGTTTCTAATTGTCGCTGAACAGAGAAGTGCCGAATATGAAAATAGTCCCTTCAACATATAGATGCGCGGCGGCGAGCCGAAGAGATGAAGCCCGCGAAACGCTGCGGTCTGGGGAAACCCAGGCGAGGGGGAAGAAGAAGCCTCCGACAACAAATGCGCGAGCCCTAATCCCGCAAGGGGTGAACTCGGTTCAGCTTCGTTACGCAAAAAAGAAACACCGGCGGCCAACCTCTCGGAGATGGTGAAGCCTGCCACCAGTCAGGGAAGAAACGGAACAAAAGCACCTGGCGGGGCCGGTCGGAGTGAT
>CAIUEN010000120.1 GCA_903898185.1 uncultured Verrucomicrobiales bacterium | reverse complement strand
CGTTCCTGGATTCGAGAGTATGTGGAGAGGCTACGCCCGATTCTACGACATGGTGGAAATCATAATCCTTGAGCGAGCGGCCAAATCAAAAGATCCGTAACTATGCGCTGTGACGTTTTTCTGGGGCAAGCGCAGGGGTAGGCTCCTTCAACGTAAGGAGACGATTGAGAAACGATTAGAGGAGTTGACTGCTGAAGGATCCACCCTCGCTGACAAACTTGTTGAGCTAAAGCGCGAAGAGACGGTCTTGTCTGATATTGTTCGCAAGGGCAAGGAGGGAAAGACGATTACCACTCTCGCCCAATCATACAGGGATGCGGTTTCCGAAATTCGAAATCGGGCATCAGTTCTGCTCAGAGGAAAACTCTCAGATTTCGTCAGTGAAATGTGGCTGGATATTGCAGATCGCAGGCACGAGTTTTCTCAAGTTCAGTTTGATGCGCAATGGAAATGTTGGCTTGTACGTAGAGACGGAAATAAAGTTGCATGGGACGAAACCAACCCCTCTGCCGGCCAGCGCCAAGTGCGCTTATTGGCATTCACCGAGGCACTGCGGAAACTGGCCAGGCTGACGCCCCCTTTAGTAGTGGATACACCGCTCGGCCGACTCGACAAAGAAGTGCGAGAGAGTGTCTTGGATGGAATCTATTTTGGGGGCCACCAATCAATTATTCTTGCAACTAACGCCGAGATCGATCCGGACGGACCTTTATTTGACCGGGTTAAAAAACAGTTGGCGCGCGTCTATACGCTTAAGCCGTTCGGTGAAGCCGGAAGCAGCGATTACCGGGTAACGGTGCAGAACAACTACTTTGGCAGGACCGTTTAAAGTCTCTTTCACGAACCATGAAAATAAAGATAAGCAAGGCAGCCTTGGAATTCATTGACCGGGTGTATCAGCCGCTCCGAGCGGAAAACAAGGCTGTCATTGGCCGCTCCGCTATCTGCCTTGCGCTTAACGAAGGCTTGCCCCAGCAGTTCAAGGCCGATTCCGCAGGTGTGGATTTAGACGACGAGACGATACTTGGGGAAATGCGTGAACTTGTCCGCGCGGGCCTAAATCTTCGTGCCGGAATTACACTTGATGATGAGAATTACCGTCGCCAGCTTAAACTCCATTTCGATTATGGATGCCAGCGATTGCAGGAATTGTGGAACGACGGTGGACGAGATCAGGCACGCTTTGTTTCTATTCTTCTCGGTATGGCTAGTGAAGATATTCGAGGTGGCGCGCGTGCCCCAGGCGTGTCTCCGATGCCCGTCGTTCACTCTGAGGTAAAACTTAAGGTGCTCGCCGATGCCCCAGAATGGAGCATGAATGGCTCCGGCACAAAAAATGGCCTGCTGGTGATTTCAGGGGAGCCTGGTTCTGGCAAAAGCCAACTTGCGTTGGACCTCTTGGCTCAATTATCCGGCAACAGTGTCCGATTCGTATTCTTCGATCTTAAAGGTGAGATGGAAGAAGACCCGTCCAACAAACAGACGCAAGAAAACCGAAAGCGTTTTCTGGATCAGACCGGCGCACAACACGTTCGGTTGATTCGCCAGGACTTGCCCATCAACCCACTTTACCGTGATCCGAACCCAGCGGTGAACTCGCAAATTGCAAACGAGATTGCCGCGCTCATTCGTTCCTTTGCACCGCAGTTGGGAGCCAACCAACAACAAGCCCTAAGCGATGCTTACCAACAGCTAAGTGCGCCTGATTTCACCAGCTTTCTCCTTCAGCTTGAACAAGACGGTGTCACTGGTGTGCCACTCTCGATTATTAAACGCATTGTGGATTGTAATTTGTTCGCTTCTGCTCAAACAGCAATTGGTCCAGAACAATGGTTGAGTCGGTCATTGGTCATCGATTTCAAGGAGTTTGGCAACGACAATGATACCAAAGCATTGGCAGTGGCTTTGATTCTAAACTTTCTGATGAAACGCTTAAACAAAAACTTAGCTGTGAAAGGCGGGATTCAACCGCTCAAAATGGTGCTCTTTGTTGACGAGGCGCATCTGTTGTTGCCAAAAGAAAGCAAAGCCGGTCTGCTTGGTTCACTCGCACGGCAAGGTCGTTCTTGGGGGTTTCCTGTTTGGTTGGCATCGCAGGATGCTGACGCATTCATAACGACTGGTAACAATGCAACTAACTTCGCCGAGTTGGCCGAGTGTGGTGTTCATTTTTCACCGCATACCCTGAAGGACGCTCAGCAAAAGATGATTCTCGGAGGCGTCATCCACCGAGAGTTTAAGAAGACCGAAGCCGCGCTACGGCTTCAAGGTAAATTGTTGGCTGGTCCCACTCGGCAGTTTTGGCGGGACGGAGGTAAAGCATGAACTTGGCTCTAATCTCAATCGTGGCTCTCGGATTCTTTGCAGGCATAAACTCACTTGCACAAACGAGCAATCAACAGCCTGGTACGTCTGCACAGATCGTCCCCCCGCAACCCACGGTGTCCGTCCCCGCTAGTTTTCCGCCAACCTCTGTTACATCCAACCAGGTAAACTTGCCGACATCTCCGTCTACAGTCGGGAGCACGCCCAATTCGCCAGTACTAACAGGAGCAGATATTCTTTCGGCAAATAACCAAGTCATCGCGCAGGTTGCTTTGATGTATCAGCATCTCGGTCTATTCATCACGATAATTGTCACCTTAGTTGGCGGTGTGGCAACGTGGATGAGTTATGTTGCCAAGAAAACCGTTCATGAATTCGTGTCGGAATGGAAAGAGAAGTTAAACGCGATTGAAACCGACATGAAGACAACTCAAACAGCTCTCCATGATGCACTTGATGGTGCGAAAGCAAGTGCTGCTACCTATGATCGCGAAATTCGGTTGCCGTGATTAGTAGCGATCGCGTAATCAACTTTGGCTTAATTGGTTATGCTATTTTTAAGGGATGATCGGCTTAGTCTCTTTCGCTGAAGATTTCGTTTTGGTAAGTTGTCTTTCCTCATTTCCTCAAGATTATTGGCTTTGTTTATTGACATGCT
>CAIUEN010000119.1 GCA_903898185.1 uncultured Verrucomicrobiales bacterium | reverse complement strand
GCAAGCGCAAGGGGATGGGTCTTCACTACAGCGTCTTTTGGGTTCTTGATGCTGGAGGCCAACTGATTTACAGCAGGTTACAAAAGTCCTTCCAACGAAAATAGTCAAAAACCCTTCCCAGTATCGAAAGTCGGGTTAACCCCGCTTTCAGCCGCGACCCAGGTTTGCTTGCCCAGTTCGTTGACCTGATCCGAGATTTCGGCATTGCGCTTGGTCACGCTTGACATTTCTTCCGCCTGCTTCTTGGTGAGATTAACCAGTTTTGCGAGCAACTATTCAAGTCGCTTGACTAAGGTAGTCATAGTATGGAGATAGTCCGCTTTTGTAAGCTTTTTTTCGCCGTTCGAAGAATGGATGAAGGCACAGCTCTGTCAAACATGTCTTCATTTCGGGGAATCGTCCGGGCATCAATCGTGGTGCGGGCGTTCTGGCGGTGATTTTGGTTTTAAAGTCTCAAGGAAGTGGAAGAGTTCAGCGGCGGCATCGTGCTTTTGGACGGCGGTAAGCTGGCGGAAAACTTCAACTCCATCAAACAGCCGCTCGAAAGTGTTATCGGGAAGCTCGATGAAAAATTGGCGGATTTCGTTACGCGCTTTTTCGAGTTGGGCCTGAAGTTTTCTGAACCTTACAGCATCTTCTTCGGCTTTTATCTTTTGCTGCCGCATCAAAGCGCAACATCGCTCGGCTATGGTATCGCGCTGAGTTGCGGGAATGTCGCGAAAGAGCGCAAACGCCTGGAATATCCGGAGGGCTGTGTGTTCGTCCAGATTTTGACACAGGCTCTGGATTCGTGCTAAACGTTCTGGCGAAACATTCATAACCCTTTGTGACGAACCCCGGCGGCGAGCGCAAGCCCAAATCTCAATAATAACTGTGGCAAAACAGTTACAATAAGTTTTTTCGTGCTTGCCACATCGGCGGCACGCGCGCATAGTAGTGCGCGTTGCTTGTGTGCGCAGGGGTTTATCCTTGCTGTCAGGCAACAATTTGCTGGCAGGATAGCTCAGTTGGTAGAGCAGAGGACTGAAAATCCTTGTGTCCCCGGTTCAATTCCGGGTTCTGCCACCATTTTTATAACTTCTAGGGATGCAACGGGTTACATACGGTTTTCAAGGGTTTAAATTGGTGGTAATTTCGTTTAAAATAAATTGTCTGTCCGGTTTCTGTCCGGTATTTTCTGTTCTGAACATCATTTTCGCAGTCCCGCCTCAACAACGCCCGGTGATCGTGGTTAGGACTTGGTAGCTGGCTTCGGAGTGGTTTTCTTGGATGGAATTTGATATTCCTTCCCGTCTGCCCCGATTCGCTTACAGGGTATAACCGTTATAGGCTGAATGGATTTGCGAACCTCGCCTACAAATGGTTGCGACACAGCGCAGATGCGTGCGATTTCAGCATCGGACGTTTTCGGCCATTCACGAAGCGCAAGATCAACCGACCGCTCCTATGCGTCTTGAGCCTATAACCGTTATAGGTTGAATGGAATTACGCGCCGGGATTGTCTGTCTGGGCAGGTTAGACAATGGAAATTGGAAGAATTCAAAAGGGGGGTAGGGCACTTCGGGGTTTTCGGTTTTCAGCCGAGAACCATATAATGGGTAGTCTCTCAACTTTCTAAGATTTCTCCCAAGGCCAGCCACGAGCCCAAACTTAACGATTCAAAAAGAGCTATCACTGGTGATAAGCTTGATATTCCACGAGCTCTGGGAATGTTAGCCTTGTGTAAAGATAACATTTTGCGTCATGACATGCTTCAATAACGTAAGCAACACTAAGTTGACCGAATTACTAGAGGATGTATTTGATATTCTGCCTCCTGCGCGGTAGGTTGTCTCCGGTATGAATTTGATGTTCCGATAACGAACTCGATAACAACGCATGAGCGAACGGTTTTTCAAAAGAACGAGAAGAGAAATTGATCTGGCACTGGAATTGGTGCAAGGATGCCGACCAGCCGCCGCAAAGTTGTTGGACTTGGAAGAGGATGAACTGCGGAATCGAATCAATAATTGCGCAAGACTAAAGGCTCGTTGGAAAAAGCCAGCCGGTCGTCAAAAGCCTGAGTTGAAATTCTTCATTTCGCCATACGACCGGCAGCTTGATCCGAGCCAGTGGGAGGCGCAATTCTTCACCAACATCCTGAGTCGATCTTCAAAAACGGATATTGAATACGTCAAGGAATGGTTGCAGAGCCGTTGAATTCTTAGCGCAAGGATTCGCCTTGTTCGTAAATCATTCGCTCATTTTGCTGGCATTCTCAAAAGGGCGGGACATATTTCTGCAACCTAAATGAACATGGCCAAAAGATATGACTTCCGATCCAAAGGAAATACCAGTCCGGCACTATGACCGCGTAGCTGAGGAATTG
>CAIUEN010000118.1 GCA_903898185.1 uncultured Verrucomicrobiales bacterium | reverse complement strand
GCTTTCTTATTGAGCTTCATATAAATTCCTCCATAAAGTAATGTAACTATTTAATTTTATTAATAATAGTAGGCAAGTAGATAAATTAGGCATTTTATATTTATCCCCTACTTTTTTTCAAAATATTACCCCTAATAGGGAAAATCCCTACTTTGCCTACTTGCCTACTTTTTACCCCAAAAATTTATGGGGGGATGGGGGTGCCCCCCTCTACACCTAAAGCACCAGATTGATCTGGAAGTCCTGAAATTCAACTGCCTTGATACCCACCCCCTTCCAAGTTGTTCTGTTCCCTGTAACTGTGTCCGATTTGTAACCTAGCTCCCGCAATCTGGCATGGAACTTCTTCTGGCTAATGACAAACTCACCATTCTCCTGCGCCCACTTTAGAAACCGAACGTACAGGTCTTTTGCAAAACTGGTAAACGACGGTCCAGATAGGCAGCAGTCCTCGATGAATCGCCCGACAGCATCACTGTCTGCCTTGTATGCTTCAGTGGCCTCCTGGACAACTTTAGGCTCACCCAACCCGTTCTTCTTGTATTCCAGTAGGCCGTCGATAGCCCAGTTCAAGATGCCGCTCGCCTCAGCTTTCAGCGCCGCGACTAGCTTGCCCATGGGAATTCGTTCTTCCGGGGCAATATAAGCTGTAAAAGGGATGACCCTGATGCGCCGCCAGATGCCTTCATCTGAGCCTTTAACCGTCGGCTTGTGGTTGCCATACATCCAGAGCTTGTGAGTCGGTTCGAACTCGAAGAACTCTTGCCGCATGTATCGGGCAACCAGGACATCCCCACCTGTCAGATCCTTCAAGCGGGCTTCATCAAAGACCATTTCCTGGTCCAGCTCGGATGCGACAACAAACCGTCTTCCCTGTAAGCGGGCAATGTCGTTTGGAATTGGCACATAGCGCTGCTGCGTTAGCATGCTCGCCGGTGCCTTCTGGCTGTAGTTGCCGAAAATACACATCAAGACCTTGAAGAAGACGCTTTTGCCGTTGCCGCCAGGGCCGTAGACGAAAAATACTGTCTGCTGCGAGGTGTCTCCTGTTAGCGATAGCCCGACTGCCCGTTGTAAAAAAGATATAAGTTCTTTATCGCCGCCGCAGATTCTATCAAGAAATGCGAGCCATTTAGGGCAGGATGCGTCTGGGTCATAGGTGACGTTTGCCAGCTTTGTTAAATTATCTTCCCGACAATGGTCCCTTATCCCTATGACATGATTCGAAAGGTCCATCGTCCCGTTAAGCACATTGAATAAATAAGGATCGCGGTCTATTTCTTTATTCTCTAAGGTAATTCTAACGTCCGTCGATGCCTGATATAGCATCGCCCGCTGCTTCTGAAGCTTCTTGAGTCCATTGGCAACGTTGTCCATACGATCCGCAAGCTTCCGGTCATGACAATCGAGCGCGGCTTTTTTGAGCTTTTTGACCGTCTTTCTGACTAAGTGGAAAATTTTTCCTTTCCCATCCGTTTGCCACCTTCGTCCATCCCACAGAAACCACCTGAAAAAAGTGTTATGCTTATCGTCAGTCCCGAAATTATGAAATGCGCGTATGTCCTGAAGGTGTTCCTGAGCGAATATTGCTGCATTATCCATGTCGCTGCCATCATAGATGGGCGTGTTGCTCTCAACAGCGACACGGGGCGTCACCCAACCGTGACTTTTGGCAATATGGAAGAGCGTGTTTATTCGGACGGGATTTGAGCTATTTCCATAGTATTTCAGTAATTTATCAAATTCACGATTCAGGTCTGCTTCTGTTTCATGGAATTTGGTGTTACCCATGCTGAGTCTGATGAATGGCTCCCGCCCCTGCTCACCGATGGCGGCACAGCAGAGACCGAGGGTTTGCCAGGAGTTGTAGTTGTCATATATCCCGCCGACCTGATTGTTTTTCGCTATCAGAAAGTCAACAGCGGCTGAAAGCGACGTCATGTCAACGGTGGTGGCAGCCGGGTGCGACGGTGCTGGCAGTGTATTCTGCTGACGGAGGTCTATAGCAGGCGCCGGCAAATCCTGCTTGCCATACATATTTTCCCAGAGCGTTAAGCAGTCGCTGACCGATACCTGTACTGGGTGCTCGTTCAGGAGCAACTCCGGGTCGAATGACATGAAGCAAGGTCGACTGGGATCTGACGTTTTCACGTCCGCCTCCACTCCGTATTGCTCCTGGAACCAATCCAGGAAGGCCTTGTAGACCTTCGTGTACGTCGCTTTATCCGTTACTTCAGTGTCAAGTTGATAGATGATTTTCACGCCAAAGCCCGATGGGGAGATGAAGGCGCTCAGCACGCCTTCATCAGCCATCAGTTTCTTTTTAAGTTCTTGCGCCTGCTCCTGTAGGAGACCGTCCACGTCCACGACAACGTGCTTCGTTTTGGTCAGGCTTGCATCGGACCGCATGTTGTCGCGAAACGTGCCGCAGTTGAAGTAGGGCAGCGACTGAGCCTTGAATACTCTTCGCTCCTCCTCTGAAGGCAACGAGCGCAATGTGGCCACTGATGCCTGCAGTTTGGGGCTGTTTTTTATATCGTAGAGAATATCGCGCAGGTCCCTTTCGACAAGAAGATTGCTGCGCACTGAACTGCCGAAGGAGGCCATTACTTTTGCTCCTCCTCGGAAAAGTCGAATGGTGACGCGGGTGGTTCGTTTCTGACCGTGCCATCAGCAACTCCAGCCAATTGACGATATTGCCTAACTATCTCACCCTTGATTTTGCGGTCGAGTGAGCGACTGTCTATTTCAACCACATCGAAAAATTTGCCGTCCTTCTCAGTACTTGGCATAGCCGTCCACAGATCG
>CAIUEN010000117.1 GCA_903898185.1 uncultured Verrucomicrobiales bacterium | reverse complement strand
GGCCAGCAACAATCGGTAGGATGCTGAGGCATTGTTCTGGTTAAGCAGATTGGCTATAGGGACAAAGGCCGGGGGATTGGCTGGCGGCTTGGGTTTGGATGCTTTCTGGAGCCAGCGCTCGAGAGTGGATAAGCCGATGGCGCAGTGGAGGGCAAACTCACGCTGAGTGAGTTGGCTGCGTTGGTAATCGGCTACGATCTGCTCTGGTCGGGCGGTGCTGACATGCTTACCAATAACAAATGTGCGTTGCATTTACCCAGTCTTTCACGCACCAAGCGTGTTTGACTAGACGGGTTAGCAAGACGGATACCCTTGTTCTGTGGTGGCCTGCGGGCTTTGAAAACCTGCGTTCAGACCTGACCTGTACGATTCTGTGCCCCTTCCCATCCTGTAAATCCTGTAAATCCTGTCAAACTTTTCATTTACTTGGCATAAGAAATCTGTCTTAATCAAAGGCTTGAATGAATCTTCCGAATAAGCTGACACTTTCGCGGTTTCTGCTGACTGTGGCCTTCCTGATCGCCATTTTTTCGGGTTACCGTTATCATGAAACGTTCGCGCTGGGCTTATTCAGCATGGCCGGACTGACCGACTATTTTGATGGCAAGCTCGCCCGCCATTATAACCAGATCACCAATTTCGGAATCCTGATGGACCCGCTGGCCGACAAGATATTGGTCTGCTCGGCGTTCATCGCGTTTGTCGAGCGTGGCTGGATGCCAGCTTGGATGGTGGTGATCGTGGTGGCCCGCGAATTGGCGATCACTGGTTTGCGGATGCTCGCAGCCTCGAAGAATGTCGTTCTTGCCGCCGAAGGTTATGGCAAGCACAAGACGGTTTCCCAAATTATCGCAATCCTCTCGTTGCTGGTTCTGGCCAGCTACAAGCAGTGGGGCGCGATGGGAGCGTTTTTTGGAATTGAAGTGCATGGCCAACCTTGGGTGGTTTGGTTTACGGAATTCTCCAAATGGATCGCTGTGTCTCTGACATTTTTCTCTGGCGGCATGTATCTCTGGCGAAACCGCGAGATTTACCTGGCGGATCTCTGATCTTGTGCCGATGACCTCGAAGCAACGTTTCATTCTTTGGCTGGCCCAAGGCTTTGGAATCGGTCGAATCCCGTTTGCGCCGGGAACATTCGGGTCGATTCTGGGTGTTGTTTTTTTTGCGCTGTTGCTCTGGGCCGCCAGCGTCTGGGCACTGGCCGGAGGAATCCTTGCGGGGGGCGCGGCCTCGATCTGGCTTTGTGATCAGGGCGAAAGAATTCTGAACCAAAAAGACCCCGGTTCAGTGGTCATGGACGAGGTGATCGCCATACCGATCTGCTTCCTCGGATGGCTTCAAATGCGCCACGCGCCGTTGCCAAGCCCCGCATCGCTCTTCACGGAGCACTGGCTGGCGGTCATCGTGATCTTCGCTCTCTTCCGCTTGTTTGATATCACCAAGCCGTGGCCCATTGGAAGGAGCCAGAACCTCCCCGGTGGGTGGGGAGTGACCGTGGATGATGTTCTGGCTGCGGTCTATGTCAATGGCGTGGTCGTCGCGGCAATGGCGGTGCTATAGGCTCAATCCCTCTTCCCCGGCACTCCATTCTTCATCCAAATCATTAAAACCGCGATGTCCGAAGGCGATACCCCTGAAATCCGTGATGCCTGCCCAAGTGTCGTCGGCAGAATCTTTGCTAATTTCTGGCGCGCCTCAGTTCGGAGGCTGGGTATAGTGCTGTAGTCGATCCAGTTCGGAATCTGCTTATCTTCCATTCCCCGGAGCTTGGCGACTTCGACCTCCTGCCGGGCAATGTAGCCCTCGTACTTGAGCGCGATTTCAACTTGCTGGATTTCCTCACACGTCAATTTCGGATTCCGGTCCGGCAGTTTGTCGTAGTCGATCTCGGGACGGCGAAGCATCTGAGCCAATGAATCGCCGTTGACACGGGTTTTCTCCAACCGCACCAGTTCATCCTCGATCGCCTGGCGTTTGGCTTGGAATTTTTCGTGATTACGTTTCGGGAGCAAACCAACTTCGTAGCCAAGATCGCAGAGCCGCAAATCGGCGTTGTCTTGGCGGAGAAGCAGTCGATACTCCGCCCGGGAGGTAAACATCCGGTAGGGCTCGTTGGTTCCTTTGGTTACCAAATCATCAATCAACACGCCAATGTAAGCCTGGTCGCGGCGCAGAATAATGGGCTCGCGACCCTGAACCCGGCGAACCGCATTGATGCCGGCCATCAGCCCCTGGGCGCTGGCTTCCTCGTAGCCGGAGGTTCCGTTGATCTGGCCAGCCAGGTAGAGGTTTCGGCAAACCTTTGTTTCGAGACTTGGCAGCATTTGGGTTGGGTAAGCGAAATCATATTCGACCGCATAGGCCGGACGCAGAATCTCCGCGTTCTCACAGCCGATGATCGTGCGAACCATCTGAACTTGAACCTCAAACGGAAGCGACGTCGAGAAACCGTTCACGTAAAATTCGTCTGTGGCGATGCCTTCGGGCTCCAGAAAGATTTGCTGGCGCTTCTTTTCGGGGAACTTAACGATCTTATCCTCAATCGACGGACAATAGCGTGGGCCAACCCCTTCAATGATCCCAGAGTAGAGTGGGGACTTATCCAAGTTGGCGCGGATAATATCGGCAGTGGCTTCTGTGGTGTAAGTGACGTAGCACGGGAGTTGACCTCCAATCTGGGCGAGAATGGAGCCGGGGGGCGGACCGTTGAATCGTTGAATGGTGGAATCGTGAATCGGAAGACCGTGAATCGTTGAATCGTTAAATCGGCTCGTTGTGCTGCCATCCGTCTTGCCATGCAACGAATCGCTTCCTCCCGATTCCCGATTCAACGATTCACGGCTTCCCGATTCCCGCCACTGTTCCACGTGGAACAAATCGTCCTTCCAATAGGTGAAATAGGGGATTATATCGTCACCGGGCTGAATCTCGGTCTTCGAGAAGTCGATGCTCCGGCGAAGAAGTCTGGGTGGCGTGCCGGTCTTTAGACGACCCAATTCCAGACCAAGCTCAATAAGCGACCCTGATAGGGACATCGCCGCACCTTCGCCTGCGCGACCTCCGGTTTCCTGTGTAAGCCCGATATGCATCAACCCGCGCAGGAAGGTGCCGGTTGTGATCACGACGGTTTTGCCGTGATATTCAACGCCCAAGTTTGTTTCGACGCCATAAGCCTCTCGGTTTTTATGCAGTATCCGGGTCGCCTGAGCTTGTTTGAGATCAAGCCTCGGTTCGCGCTCGCAGACCCACTTAAGGCGGAACTGGTAAGCTTTCTTATCGCACTGTGCCCGTGGCGCCCAGACCGACGGTCCCTTCTTGGTATTGAGCATCCGAAATTGCAATCCTGTCATGTCCGTCGCTTTGCCCACTTCGCCACCTAACGCGTCGATTTCCCGCGCCAAATGGCCTTTGCCCAAGCCGCCCATCGCCGGGTTGCAGGACATCTGACCGATGGTATCAGCATTGATGGTCAGCAGAAGCGCCGAGCACCCCATGCGAGCCGCCGCCAAGGCCGCCTCTATTCCGGCATGCCCGGCACCGACTACGATTACATCATACTGCTTTGGATAGACAAACATCAGGGATGAGACACTACGCTAATAGATGTGGCTCGGCAATAAAGTCGGGAAATGCTCCAGCAGTGGGGGAGTCGAATATCCAATATCGAACAAGGAATGTCCAATAATGAAGTAATCCGCAGATCACGCAGATTTACACAGCATGGCTATCCTATTGACGCAACCAACCACAACCTGTAGTAGTAATGGATGCTGGAAGATTATCCGAAGACCATTCTCGAATTCGAGTGCCGCTTTGGGACAGAAGTTGGATGCCTTGAGTATTTATCTGCCCTTCGGTGGCCGGACGGGGTCG
>CAIUEN010000116.1 GCA_903898185.1 uncultured Verrucomicrobiales bacterium | reverse complement strand
TAACGGCACATTAGGCCAAAGCAGGAACTTTGACCACAAGGAACTGCAAACAGCCGGCGATAGCATGTCGTTGATGAGAAGGGCATCGCGGCTTTCTTATCTCTACGGTGCTAGTTTCATGTACATGGGGGATTCCACCCAAATGGCACCCTATGACAAAAAGGTGGTTTTCGAAGGTCAGACGCTGACCGTTGGTCAACCCAGTCCGTTTGCAGAGTTGGAGGCGGGCTTGGCCGATTGGATGAAACGCCACCCCGATAGAGGGGTGATGCATACGCCGATTGCCTTGATCTGGGATTTTTATGCCGGCTGGTTGCCCCCTCGCCAGCACGGCAACAACTGGAAGCCATTTACCGTTTGGGGTTCCATGCCTTACGAAAAAGGGGATCATCAAATTGATATGATTTACCGGATGCTTTATCCGGATTATTCGGATGCAGGGTTCTGTCAGGATGAAAAGGGCTTTTTGACCAGTACCCCTTGCGGTGACATTTTCGACGTGTTTTTTTCAAACGTATCGCGTCACGTCCTGAACCAGTATAATGCGGCAGTGGTGCTGGGTCCGACGAAGATTGAAGGACAGTTACAGGACACACTTCAGGACTTCATAAATCGCGGCGGTTCTGTTGCTACCACGGTGGCGCAACTAACCGACGAATCAGCGGAGATGTTCGGTGTAAGGTTGACCGGTGAAAAGCTGGGGAAAGAGCATTATGTGCAAATGCTCGACGGTGGCGAAAAACCGGGCCAGGCGTTCTTCCGCGACTTCAATGAACATGAATACACCCTTTACAAGTTAGCGCCGTCACCCAGGACTGAGATTATCGCTTCCAACTGGGAAGGTGTTCCGGTGGCGGTGCGACGAAAGACCAAAGCGGGCGGGGAACTGTTGGTTTTTGCCTCCGATTACGGCATGAGTGACTGGATTGGCCCCAAGCCCCTTAAATCCACCCAGTATAATCAGCCAACCGCAGCTCCCTACCGAATGCTCCAGCATGTCGAGGCCATCTTAAAGCCCTGGCTTCGCCAGTGGAATCTCGTCGATATTGAGGGGCCCGATATTCAGTATTTAGTCAACGTAACCGATAAGCCTGATCGCTTTATTGTCACTTTGGTTAACAACGACAATGACTATTGGAAGGGCGGGGTTGGCCTCAAGAACGCGAACATATTGAGCGCCAATGACTGGATGACCGAAAAAGCTTTGGTGCCCGGAAAGCATGTGGGGCTGACGGTAAAGCCTCATGATATGGCTGTTATTGAGCTTACAACTGACAGACCCGTGGTTTCGTTCAAGGATCGTAAAGACTTGCCACTGTTAAACGAAAGGGAAAAACGAAGTACCGCGGATGCAACGATAGCCGACCTTGCTCAATATTCACCTCAAGGAATGCTTAAAATCGAGATGCCGGACTTGCCGAAACAGGACAGCGAACCTGACAAGGCGATGTATGTTAATGCCTGGCTTTTCGAGGGTTATGACCCTGCTCAATGGGTGCCGGAATTAAAGAAACTCGGCTTGAGCGGCGTCGAGGTAAAGGCGAGCGATTTCTACCGGCCGCAAATGAAGGAACTTTGGGGGGTGCTCAAGGAGAATGGTTTGCGTGTCGGCGCGATTCACGCCGGAGTTGACATGCAGCCCTTTAATTTTGGCACGATCTCTTCCTGCGATGAGAACTTCAGGGAACCGGTTCTGCAGTGGCTGGAAAAGACGATGGGGCAAATGAAACGGGAAGGCATCGATCGAATGGTGCTCTTTACCGGATATATGAGAGAGCACCGTTACCTGACAACGCTCAAGCATGACGGCAGTGAATATTTGCCTTCCCTCAAACGTCTTGCAAAAACAGCAGAAAAGCTCGGGCTTACCCTTGTTGTTGAAGGCGCGGACCATCAACAGCGGCGCTTTGACAATGAACTCATCGAGGTTGTCAAGCAGGTGAATTCTCCCAATGTTGTCGCCGGCATGGACATAGGGGCAAGTGCTTTGTTCAGGGCCAACTACATGAACGAATTGAAAATTGAATACACCATGAGAAATGTGGGCTTTGCCATAGCTATCGAACCGCTGTATATGCAAGTTGCGGATGACTGGCGTTCGGATGTCTGGCGACTGAAAGATGTCGATGTTGATGAAGTTTACGATGCCTCGGTGATGAAAAGCGCCCCGGTTGGGACCGTCGAAGCCTATGACAGGCTGTTGGATACCGGAAGGCTCAAATATCTGCATGTTTCAAACTTCACGCAGTACAGCAATGGGCTGTACCAAAACACTCAT
>CAIUEN010000115.1 GCA_903898185.1 uncultured Verrucomicrobiales bacterium | reverse complement strand
GAGATGTGAAAATTTTCCAACGCCATCCAAGAAAGTCTCAAGCTCAGGTCTTTTTCAGTAAAACCCGACTTTAGAGAGTTGGAATATTAAGAATTACCAGCGATTTTGGGGCACCGAGCAGCCACTTTGCCAATGTGGGATGGTCTCATTACCCCGCCCTGTGGTATGATTGTTTCTTCCAACTCCCTTAGTCGAATGTTAACGCTTGGAATTTGAGTTTTGGTGAAATCTCAAATTTGAAATTTGAAATTTAAAATTTATAAAGCGCACATGAACCGCAGATCACGCGGAATACGCGGAAGAAGAACTCCTTGCGAAGAATGTATTTTTAATCTGACATGAATAATGCATGACCTTTCCAGAGCAAAAACCCGATCAATTCAACACCTTGGGTGGCGCTCCTTTCTTTCTGGAGCGCTGAGGCTTACCCCACGTTCGACTGGTTTTCACATTCGCGTCTGTGACCACCGCAACCCAATGACACTCTTTCAGAACAACATGAAACTTAAAGTTTTGGCGACGGCCTTGCTCTTGCTGGCAGTGGCTTCGGTTTCGGCCCAACAGCACAGAGCCGTCCGCCTCGGCTACCCAGCAACCCGCTTTGCTCCATCTCTGACGCGCCCCGAACAGCTTCGTGCGTTGTTAACGGACGAGAAGTTACAGGCGGATGTGGCCGCAATTCTCGCGCAGGCTGGATGGACGGGAAACGTGGATGACCTCCGACGCGCGGCTGCCACTGCGTCCATCACTGAGGTCGAACTTCCCATTGGCACCCGCATGCCTTTCATGTCCTCGCGCAAGGACGGCAAGCCCATCGCGCTCATAGACGTTCTTTGGGCAGGTGATGAGCCCATTAGCGCTTACGCTTTCGAGTTCTCGTCGAACCAGCGGCGTTACAGGTGTATCACACCAAAACCGTGCAGCAATTTTTATGTTGTGGATATCGGAGAGGCCAAGCCCGACTTGGCGGTTGAGTGCAGCGAGCCGGGCCAGGTTCTTGTGGGCCAGCGGTTCGATGTCTGCCTGACCATGACAAACAAGGGAACCGGGATTGGACCCAGCGCCACTCTGGCTTTGCAGGTACCTGCCCAAGTAATCCGAATTGGCGGCGTCAACCGGACTCCCAATGCAGAGGGCTGCTTTTTGTGGACCATTGACGGGCTTCCGCCGAAGACCGCCACGCAAGTCTGCGCCACTTTTGTTTCCCGCGATCCGGAACTGGCCGTGTTTACGGCGACCGTTCAAGGCGCTGACGGCAGCATCGCAAAGTCCCGTTGCGAAACTCAGGTCATTGGCATTCCGGCGATACTGCTCGAAACGGCTGACCTTGATGATCCCATTGAGGTGGGCAAAGAAGTGATTTACGAAATCAAGGTAACCAACCAAGGCTCCGTTCCCGGCACCAACCTCAAGGTTGAATGCGCCTTGCCCGACTCGGAGGAATTCGTCTCCGGATCCGGACCAACACAGGTTCAAGCGCAAGACCGCGCTATCACGGTGGACACGCTGCCCGTGCTTGCCCCAAAATCGCAAGCATCATGGCATGTAACGGTTAAAGCCCTAAAGGCCGATGATGCTCGTTTTAAAGTGTTTATCAGCAGCGACCAGTTCCAACAGCCAATCCGCAAAGACGAGGCCACGCACCTGTATTGATTGCTGGGGGGAGAGCCAGCAATCCTCAGTGGAATGTTTCTGCCTGAATATCCAATATCGAACAAGGAATGTCCAATAATGAAGTAGGAAACTATCAAACTTGGAGATGGCAATTAAAATCGCAGAATACGGAACGCGGAAGGTGAACCCACTCCAACACCGCCATTGCTATCGCCAAGAGACCATATTACGCTATCAAAAAATAATTGTATGAAGAAATCTATCGCCATCATCATCACGCAGCTTGCATTCCTTGGCGCCGCCCATGCTGGTTGGCTTGACGCAATCGGATTTGGGAAAAACGCGACCAACGAGCACGCATCACTGCCTGCCACGCTCACTTCTTCTGTGCCGCAGGATCAGGTGACCCAGGGGCTGAAAGAGGCGTTGAGCATGGGTGTTCAACAAGCGGTGAGCCGACTCGGCCACGACGGCGGGTTCATGACCAATCCAAACGTCAAGATACCCATGCCCGAGAAGTTGCGCGCGGTGGAGAAGACGTTGCGGACGCTCAAGCAGGACAAATTGGCGGATGATTTTGTCAATACGATGAATCATGCAGCCGAGCAGGCGGTGCCAGAGGCTGCCGGAGTTTTTGGTAACGCGATCAAGGGCATGTCGATTGAGGATGCCAAGGCCATTCTTACAGGAACCAACAACGCTGCCACGCAGTATTTTCGCCGGACAACTGAAACTAATTTATTTGACAAGTTTTTGCCCATTGTGAAAAAGGCAACCGACCAAACGGGCGTAACGTCCGCTTACAAGCGGCTCATGGAGAAAGCTGATGTCGGGAACACGTTCGGCTCCTTCGGACGGTCTTTGCTGGGTTCTGAATCATTGGATGTGGATGCTTACGTCACGAGCAAGGCGCTGGACGGTCTGTTCAAAATGGTGGAGGAAGAGGAGAAGCGCATCCGCGACAATCCAGCCGCCCGAACCAGTGATTTGCTGCAAAAGGTGTTCGGCGCGGTCTCGAAATAGTCCGACTTTGTAATGATTGGAGCGGAAAAGGGCTCATCTGGGGGCAGCCTTGGCGCATTCGCAGGAAAAGTGCCCCTGATACCAGTGGGAAAAACAGGGGGGAGTGTCCGAGCTTTTGCCATCGGGACCGTTTTCTTGGTTTTGTTGCTGGCAGGTTGCGCCACGCGGACACTGCCGGAAAGGGATCCGAACGAACTGGCGGCCCGTTTGCGTGAGCTGAGCCACACCGTTGACTCTCAGGAAGCTGCCTTGACCGCCGAAACCGCCTGCGCCTTCTCTCTGGAATTAGCCCGACAATACCACGTAGTGCGTCCGGCGATATTGCATAATGTGCTGGTCAACCTTGGAGTAAGACAACGAGGGTTGTGTTTTCAGTGGGCAGACGATTTATCGGCCAAGCTGGAAACGCTGGAACTTCGCACTTTGAAACTGCGCCGTGGCGTAGCGCGTCTTGAAACACGCCGTGAACACAGTTCGGTGGTGCTGACAGCCACCGGACAGGCTTTCGATGAGGGGATTGTCCTTGATGCTTGGCGACACTCAGGGCGTCTTTACTGGTGCGGCCTTAAGGAAGATAAGTATCCTTGGAAGGAGGTTGAGGTAATCCCGAATAACGAGGGGTCTTCGCAAGCTGCGCAATAGTAATTCCGATCCCAGGCATTATGAGAATTGCTGGCATTTCGCCGTTATTGCGCGTTGACATCAGCATGTTGTAAATTTATTTTAGTTGCTCCTACATAAAGAGCGTTGGTTCAGATACCACCGTTAAACGAGAGAGGATGTGAGTAAGTTTGACCGAGATCAGAATAAAAAAGGGCGAACCTGTGGATAAAGCGCTACGGCGATTGAAGAAAAAGATTGATCGCGAAGGAACTTTGCAGGAAGTGCGCAATCACCGGCACTTTGAAAAGCCCTGCGAACGCCGACGCCGTAAGATGAAGGCGGCCCGGTTTTCCGCGATGTTAAAAGCCCGTTACGCCGATTTGTGAGTTTCTGAATTCTCACGGCCGAGCGTTGTCCATTAGGAGGCTGCGCTAGGCTATTACAAAAGGAACTGTTCAGGTGAGGTAACTATTCAGCTCAGAGGGAAAAATTAGCGGCTCGCTGACGCTTGCCGGAGGGAGGGGCACAGGCAAGGATGCCTATGCTACGTGAACAAAAAGATGTACTCACTTTCTACTTGCTGGAACTCACACCGTCATACGTGCGGTCGCGCCATGTTGCGCGAAATACGGGACTTGGGCTTTGAATATGCCGAACTCAGTCACGGCATTCGTATCAGCTTGGTGCAGGGTATTCTCGACGCCGTCAACGCCGGCGACATCAAGATCTCGTCGTTGCACAATTTTTGTCCTCTGCCCATGGGAATCAATCACGCCGCGCCCAACATTTACAAATTCACCTCCGAGGACGGACGCGAACGCGACAACGCCTACCGTAATTCCATCAAGACTCTCGATTTTGCCGTTCGCGTCAAAGCCCGGATTGTCGTGCTCCACATGGGGCGCATTGATATGAACGATTACACCGACAAACTGTCCGACCTGATCGAGAAAGGCCAGGGCGATACCGATCAATACATGGCGCTTTGCGAGGAGATGTTCGCCAAACGCCAGCGCGGGCGCAAGCGCGCCGCCGAACTGGCCTCCCAAATGCTCGAAAAACTCGCTGACAAGGCCGAAGAACGCGGCATTACACTTGGAATTGAGAACCGCGAGGCACTGGGAGATATTCCTCTTGAGGCGGAATTCCCCGCGATGTTGCAGGAATTTGATCGGCCCGGCGTCGGTTACTGGCATGACACCGGGCACGCGCAGATCAAGGAAAACCTGGGGTTTCTCAATCACGCGATTTATTTCGAGACCATGGTTCCAAGACTCATTGGGATGCACGTTCATGACGTCGCGTACCCCGCCCGGGACCATTCAATGCCAGGGACTGGTACCGTCAATTTCGCCGCGCTCAAGCCGATGATCAAACCTGAGCACGTCAAAGTCTTCGAACTGCGTCCAGATTTGTCACCCGAGGAGGTTCAGCGGGGAGCGACGCATATCTACAGTATCTGGGGCAAAGAATGAAACAACTGCGACAAACATGGAAGGCTGCTTTGCAGATGGGCTTATGCCTGCTGCTGTTGACTTGGATTTTTCACACTATTTTCCGCGGTGAAGGCCAGCAGGCGTGGGGCATTCAGTGGGATCAACTCAGCCGGATGGAACAGTGGCATCAGGCGTGGACCATCGGGCCTTCGCAACTCTGGCATGCCCTTCGCATGGCCCACCCTGCGGCGATTTGTCTTTCTCTGGTTCTGACATGGCTGATGGTTATTTTGGGTGTGATCCGCTGGCGCATGGTGCTGAAAATCCAAGGGATCCATCTCCCCCTGAGTCGCGCGACAGCCATCTCGTTCATATCGCAGTTTTTCAGTTCTTTCATGCTCGGATCCACAGGGGGCGACCTCATCAAGGCCTATTACGCCGCGCGCGAAACCCATCACAAAAAGACCGAAGCGGTCGTAACGGTGTTTGTGGATCGGCTTGTTGGCCTGTGGACGATGCTGTTCTTCGCGGGGCTTATGATGCTGCCCAACTTGAAACTACTCCCCGGACACATTGGGTTCAGCGCCATTGTCGCCCTCATTTTAGGAATGCTCTTCAGTTCCACTGCGGTGCTCTACCTGGCGTTTTGGGGTGGTGTTTCCCGTCGATTTCCGCGCGCGCGCGTCTGGCTGCGACGCCTGCCCAAGGGCGAATTGTTAGAGCGTTCGTTGGATTCATGCCGTGAATTTGGAAAGCACAAGGCATTCCTGTTCAAATCCATTTTGATCTCATTGGTTATCAATACGTTGGTGGTTTTTCAGGTGATTATTCTAGCGAAAGGCATGGGGCTTGACATCTCAACGATGGCGCTATTTCTGATCGTCCCGGTGGTTATCTGCATCTCGGCGCTGCCGATCACTCCAGGCGGATTGGGCGTGCGCGAGAACCTTTTTGTCCTGATGCTCGGCGGCATTGGTGTTGTCAAAACCTCGGCACTGTCTCTCTCGCTGCTGTCTTACGCATCAGCCCTCTTCTGGAACCTGGTTGGCGGCATTGTGTATCTCGGCTTGAAGGACAAAGAGCATTTGCAGGAAGTGACCCGCGAGAACAGTGATGAATCAGTGGGTTAATTTGTTTTTACTGGGAACATCACTCCAAGGCGCATCATGTTTGTGTGGTGATATTTGAACCGCTCTTCAAAATACTGAGCATTGCCAAATTTCTGGCCCGTTTCCTTTTCCGCTGTGGCAATCAGCGCTTGAGGTTGGTCGCGAGTCGCATCCCAAACCAGAATGCAGTTGGTTGATGGTTTAAACAGGCTGGTCATTTCCGGGATTGTAATTCCCTTCTCTGGAAACCATATCCGCAGGTTTCCAGCAAGCCATCGTTCCTTGGCAAAAATATAATCCGCTTTCGCTATTGATTCTTTGATATCAGACGCCAGAGGGCGAAACGGGGCATTGAGAATCTCGTATTTATGCAGCGACTCGGTAAGCAGAATGCGTCCAGAGGCGCCCACCGCAACAATCAGCGTGATAATGGCCCCCAGCCAAAGGATCGCCTTGACCCGGAACACATCCAAACTGTCGCGCCAGATCAGCGCCAAAAGCAATGGCGTCGGCACCATGATCGGTTGCATCCAGCGGTTGTGCGAGTAAGTCACCGCAAATGCGCATACCCCAATGCCAATCAATGTGCCGGTGACAATGAACATCCGCCACAGCAACCGCTCACCTTCGGATGATGGCCGAATCGCCCGTCGAAGTGATCTCCAAAAAAGCAGCACGAAAACACCCACGATGGGCGCGATCTGCTCAAGGCAGGTCTGAGCCCACGATGCAAGTCCCTTTGCGAAGGTCATGGGAGTGTGACTTGGAGCGATTTTGAACTTGTAAACCGACGCCATCGCCAAGTCTTTGTTATGCATGGCCCAAATGAAGTTGGGCGCAAGGATGATCAGCGTGATGGCAAACGTCGCCAGCATTCGGCGGTTCAGAATCAGCGGACGCCAGATTGACAAGGTCAGTGCTCCAATAAGCAACCCGGCATAAATCACCCCATAGTTATACTTCGAAAGAGTGCCTAAACCGGCGCAGATGCCCAAGAGCACGTAACCACCCCAGCGATCAGGCTTGAGCGTGACGAACACCAGCAGCGTTGTCATGATCATTGCTGAGGCTAGGATCGAGTGCGTCAATTCCCGTTCAGCCTCCCAGGCAACCGACGGCATGAATTGCAGCGCAACGGTCGCCACCACCGCGACAACATGGCTGCGTGATAATCGGCGGGCAGTAAAGTAGGCGCTTATGTACAACCCTAAGAGCAGCAGGTTCTTGATGAGCACCATCGTGAAAGTTGACCAGCCGAAAACCCCGCAGAACATCATGACAAGCCATGTGTAGAGTGGCGGTTGCGGCCCGTATCCCCAATCCCAAAGTTGAGCCAGCAGGGTTTGCTCCGCGTCATCAACTCCGAGCGTTTCAGAAATCAGTCCCCGGCTAATGGTTTGGAAAGCAAAATAGACCAATAGCAGCAGCATAAACTGCTTTTGACTGGGAACGAAGCGGGCTTTGTCGATGGAAACCAAGGCAGCTTTGCGGGTTTCGACGGTTAAACCATCCGATGTTGTCATGTCCAAAAGAAATTTCTGCAAGGCGGTTTTCGTCCAGCAATTCTCATTATGGCAGGCAAGCCAGAATATCCAATCAATGGAAAATTCCCGCCTTCCGAGCCTGCGCATGGCTGGGATCAAATATCCAATATCGAACAAGGAATGTCCAATAATGAAGTGAAAAATTGTTCCAATCTGAGTTCAGTTCCCGTGCGGCAAAGGCGTCCGCAGCAGTTCTCATTATGGCAGGCAGGCAAGCAAGAATACCCAATCAATGGAAGATTTCCGCCTTCCGGGCCTGTGCATGACTGGGATTGAATATCCAATATCGAACAAGGAATGTCCAATAATGAAGTAGGCAGTCCGCTT
>CAIUEN010000114.1 GCA_903898185.1 uncultured Verrucomicrobiales bacterium | reverse complement strand
GGCGGTTGCGCTTAGTTTGCTTATTAGATTTACGAGCTGACATAAATGTGTTTTGTATAGCACAAAACACAAATCAAGCAACACTGCGAAAACCGCGAAACCAGATCGAATAAATCATCGAAAAGTTAGTGGCATTGGACCAGAGGTCTGCCCCACAAGGTTACTTTCCGGTCACACACCCATAGTTACCGGTTAGCCTTCATGACCGATGCGCGTGTCAACTGGCGTTCCGGCCAACTTCGAACGCCTGAAAATTCGCTTCGCGCAATTTCTCGGGGAAATTGGTTTTGATGGCATCGCGCCATTGCTCAGGACTGATGGGCAGGTGTTTGCTTAAGACGCCCAGCAACGCGATGTTGAAGCTCTTGCGATTGCTCAGCTTGGCGGGGTCAACCCTATCCGGCGTGATAAGGACGCCGTCGGGACGGAGCTGTCCGCGATTGACTTCAACCTGGTCCGGCGCGATCACCACCAAGTAATCAGCTTCCCCAGGAGGAACCATCGGGCTGAACACCTCGGAGCCGAACCGCACGTCGCTGCAGACCGAACCGCCGCGCTGGCTCATGCCGTGGACTTCGCTTTTCTTGATCTCGTAGCCGGATCGAAAAATGGCATCGCACAGGACATCCGAAGCTTTTAGAACACCCTGGCCGCCAAGGCCGGCAATAATGACATTGGTAACTGATTTCATGGATTCTCCTGGGCGGCGGCGCATTTTTCAGCGGCCATTTTTTCGTATTGACGGATGTCGGCGGCCACGAGAATGCATGGCCGTCGGGCGATGATGAAAACCAGTTCGCCTGAGTCGAGGCTCTCTTTGACCAACTGTTCGAACTCGCCGGAGCCCTTGCCCAGCTCGGCAACGTGTACTCTGCCAATGCCCATTGCGCTGGCCAATGCCTCGTAAGAGAGCTTGCCTGTGGGGTTGTGCTCCAAGTTGCGCCCGGTGCCGGCATGTTCCTGGTGGCCGGTCATGGCGGTGGTGCCATTGTCGAGAAGGATCACAACGTGCCCCGTTGTTGGCGGGTTGTAAATCATTTCTGCCAATCCGGTCATGCCGCTATGCACGAATGTGCTGTCGCCAATGACGCTGACCACCCTTCTGGCTTCTTCGGGGGGAAGGACATGGCGCAAGCCCAATCCAACAGTGATGCTTGCGCCCATGCAAACGCAGGTGTCCATTGCCGAAAACGGCGGCAGCACTCCCAGCGTGTAACAGCCGATGTCGCCAGCAACAATGCAGTTCATGTTGCGCAATCCCTCGAACACCACGCGATGTGAACAGCCTTCGCAGAGCTGCGGCGGCTTGCCGGGCGGCTTTGGCGGTTCCGGGCTGGTGTCGTTAGCAAGAATGCGGCGGATTCGGGCGACATTCAGTTCGCCAAAACGGTACATCTCGGGTTTGGTACCGACCGTTACGCCAGCGG
Organism: uncultured Verrucomicrobiales bacterium; assembly: GCA_903898185.1. Classification (GTDB taxonomy): domain Bacteria; phylum Verrucomicrobiota; class Verrucomicrobiia; order Limisphaerales; family Palsa-1400; genus CAIUEN01. The sequence continues at coordinate 1,564 of CAIUEN010000114.1, read as the reverse complement.
CGCGAATGGCGTCTGCCAAATAGGGATCGCCTTCTTCGATCACAATGCAGCGCTCGACGTGTTTCGCAAAATCGGCAATCGCCTTGAGCGGCAAAGGATAGGTCATTCCCAGCTTCAGTACGCTGGCCTCGGGGGCTGCCTCGCGAATGTGCATATACGAGACCCCCGACGTAATGATTCCGAACTTGGAATCACCTTGGATGACCCGGTTCAATGAACAGGTCTCGTTCCACTCCGCGATGTCGTTCAATTTTTGACGCAGCTTCTGGTGCGCGATGCGGGCAAAGGCGGGAATCATCACGCGGCTTTTGATGTCGCGCACAAAATGAGCGGTTGCTGGCTGCGGAACGGAGGCGCGCGGACGAATGGGTGTTTGCGTGTGGCATACCCGAGTGGTTACGCGCAACATCACCGGCATCTTCCAGCGTTCGGATAGCTCGTAGGCGGCCAGAGTAAAATCGTAAGCTTCCTGGGAATCGGCGGGTTCGAGCATCGGGATTCCGGCGGCAACCGCGTAACGGCGGTTGTCCTGCTCGTTCTGGCTTGAGGCCATGCCCGGATCGTCGGCGGAAACCAGCACCAGCGCTCCAGGCACACCTGTATATGCGGCGGTGAACAATGGATCGGCGGCAACATTGAGCCCAACGTGCTTCATCGTGGCGAGGGCGCGCGCCCCGCCATAGGCCGCCCCGAGGGCAACCTCCAGGGCCACCTTTTCGTTGGGTGACCACTGAGCCTTGCCCCCCAGCTCGGAGAAGGTCTCCAGGATTTCTGTTGAGGGCGTGCCCGGATATCCCGCTCCCAGGGCTACGCCAGCATGCAATGCGGCCAACGCAATGGCAGCGTCGCCACTCAATAACTGTCGGTCAGTGGAACTCATGACTTCCTAAGAGGTAAGTGGAGTTACAGGGTGGGGTCAAGCTTTGTTGAATCCAACTTCTTCTTGTGTTTGTGGTGACGATGTTGAATGTTGAGTCCGGCTCGCGGGCAGGCTTGCGGGCGCGCTAAATGAGTTCATTTTTTAAACGCTGGGCGATAACAACGTTGGCGGTGCTGATCGCGGCCCAGGCTGTGAGCGGAATTCACTTTACGGCCAGCGGCTTGATTCTGGCTACGCTGACGCTGGGGATTCTCAACGCCATCGTTCGTCCGATTCTTATCATAGTTTCGTTTCCGGTCATCGTTCTTTCGTTCGGGTTGTTCCTCTTCGTCATTAATGCGCTGCTGCTCTATGCGGTGGGACAGATGAAGAATTTCCAGGTTGACAGCTTTGGGGATGCATTCTTGGCATCGCTAATCATCAGCTTTGTTTCGATGACGCTCAACTGGCTGACAAAATCGCAAGGCCGAAGCTCCACGATGCGCTCGTCATCGCCGCCGGAAGATTCTGGCAAGAGCTCGATCATCGATGTGTAGGACGGCATTCTCAATGCCATGCAGGGGAAAGCCAGCAATTCTCATTATGTGGGGCAGACCTCTGGTCTGCCAGTTGCGGTGCCTCTGGCTCCGCAGGGAGTCGAAAACTTCGTGCGCAGGCAGACCCGCGTTTTTCCCCTTCCTTGCT
>CAIUEN010000113.1 GCA_903898185.1 uncultured Verrucomicrobiales bacterium | reverse complement strand
GTTTGGCATGCCAGTCTGTTTAAGAATCGCAATTAATGGATTTCTTGCCGCTCCGCAGTCTGTGTTTATTGAACAGGCTCGAAAAAAGAGAGTTCCTTCCCTGCCTCTTCGTGCCTTTGTGTCTTCGTGTGAGCCTTCCCCTGCTTGGCAGTTATGACTTCCGACGCTGTAATGGCGACCATCCGACTTCGACGCGCTATGTTCCTCGCGCGTGGCCGAAGATTTCAACATGAAGTCGGTTGCAATAGCGATACCCATAGCGCTTGCAGAATTCCACCAGCATTGGGTCACGTCCGCGAAGGGCTTGTGCCGATATGCCCTCAGGCATCAGCAGCACCTTTGATGGTGGGATTTTTGTTCCGACCGTTCGCAACAGCAACTGAATTTCACTGAAGTCTTCTGGGGATGCGACAACGAATTTGAGCTGAAATGGATAAGTTTCGATCCACTTCCGAATGACGTCTGGCTGAAAACGCAGAGTCTCGTGTTTCTGACGCCAGGCATCAGGAAGACGATTGTCTGGAAGTGAGTTTTTCAGCTTGGGACTTAAGGATGCCATATCGCACGCGATCCCGTCGGGAGGGACGGTGGCGTCCGTTTCAATGGTGATATGCTTGCCGCTTTGGCACAGGGCTTGGGCAAGATCGCGAATCCCCGGCGCAATCATTGGTTCGCCGCCGGTCAGGACACAATGTTGGGCCGGATACGCAAGAACCTGGCGCATGATTTCCTCGACCGCCATCTGAGAGCCTTCGGGGTGCCATGAAGAGTACGTTGTGTCGCACCAGTTGCACCGGAGATTGCATCCCGACGTTCGGACGAAGACCGAAGGGATGCCGGTCAGTTCGCCCTCACCTTGTATGGAATAAAATATTTCCGAAATAACCATCAGACAGGACTTCCAGGCTTGGGCGGCAGCGAAGGAGCGCGCAGATAAACTGTGGGGTCTGAAAGCCCGGCCAATTGAAATGCCTCGCGGCGCTCGTTGCACGTCCCACAGGTTCCACAGTGAATATCGCCGCCTTTGTAACACGACCAAGTCTTGGAAAAATCAACGCCAAGTTCATGGCCGCGCTGGGCAATCTGGGCTTTGGTCAACGCAATGAAAGGCCGAAGAATTTCGATGTTGGCGTAGGTGCCCAAGCGGATTGCATCGGTCATGGCTTTCATGAATTCCTCACGGCAATCAGGGTAGATGGCGTGATCCCCGGAGTGAGCTGCGATAACCAGGGCTTGAGCTTCGTTCGATTCAGCGTATCCGCCGGCAACGGAAAGCATGATGCCATTACGGAAAGGAACAACGGTTTGCTTCATGTTCTCCTGTTCGTAATGGCCGTCAGGAATTTCGCCTCCAGATTGGAGGAGATCCGATTTGAAGAGATCGGAGATGAAACTCAGCTTGATGACCCGATGTGGAATACCCAGCACAGCAGAGTGGTGGGCCGCAAACGGGATTTCCTTGTGGTTGTGCTTGGAGCCGTAATCGAAGCTAAGGGCGGCAACAACCTGATGATTCGCCCGTGCTTCATAGAGAGCGACAACGGAATCCATTCCGCCGCTGATTAAGACCACAACCTTCTTTTTCATGATTTCTCCGTTGGATGTTCGGCAACCACGGTTAGCGAAAGACCACCACGCGGAACGAATTTGCCCTCGATTTTCATCTTTCGAGGAGCGCAAACCCGGACCAAGTCATCCAGAATTCGATTGACCACTTGCTCGTTGAAAGAATGAACGTTGCGGTACGATGAGAGGTAAAGCTTCAGGGACTTTGTTTCGACGCATCGCTCGTCAGGAATGTAATCAATTGATATTTCCGCAAAATCGGGTTGACCCGTCACTGGGCAAAGCGAAGTAAATTCCGGACAGTGAATTCGAATCCAATAATCTCGGCTGCCATTGGCATTGGGAAAAGTTTCCAGCTTTGCGTGCTCAGGTGATTTTGGGAATGCGACCTCTGAATTGCCCAACAGTGTCAGGCCAGCATATTTCTTATTAGGAATTCGATTCATCTCTTCGCAAACATTTTCTCACGGAGAGAGCCAGTGGGGAACCAAAAAGTTCAGCAATTCTTATTGTGCGGGGATAACCTCTGGTCTGCGGGCACCTCGTTATCGAGGTGCAGTGATTATACTGTAAACGGGTAAGGTCGTTCTTTCTTCTCGGTGCAAGAAAGTAACATTCTTACCCGTTCAAAGTATAAATGAAATGCCTTGCTCTTCATCTGCGTTAATCTGCGTCATCTGCGGTTAACAATTTTTTAACCACGGATGAACACAGATGAACGCAGATATTATGAATCAAAGAAGATAGGGAGACTCTATTACAGTAAGTCGTAAGTTCGTGAGTCGGATTGACGCTTCTTTTACCCATTAAAATCTACCAATTCATCGCTCACGAACTTGCGACTTACTGTACTAGCCCGTAGAACCATAACTGCCAAACAGGGGAAGGCTCACACGAAGACACAAAGGCACGAAGAGGC
>CAIUEN010000112.1 GCA_903898185.1 uncultured Verrucomicrobiales bacterium | reverse complement strand
CCCTGCGTGACGCGCATGACACCATCATCGGCTATCTGCTGATCGGCACTGACAACACCGCTCGCAAGCAGGCAGAAGAGGCGCTGCTCAAAGCGGGCGCTCTGCAACGGGCGATTTTCGAGAGCGCCAATTTTTCGAGCATTGCCACCGATGCCAAGGGGGTCATTCAGATCTTCAACGTCGGTGCCGAGCGCATGCTCGGTTACACAGCCGCTGAGGTGGTGAACAAGATCACTCCGGCCGAAATTTCCGATGCGCAAGAAGTAATCGCGCGCGCCAAAGTCCTCAGCGTTGAGCTCTCCACTCCCATTACGCCCGGCTTTGAAGCTCTGGTGTTCAAGGCTTCGCGCGGCATTGAGGACATCTACGAGTTGACCTATGTACGCAAGGATGGGAGCCGCTTCCCGGCGGTCGTCTCGGTTACCGCCCTGCGTGCCGCGCATGACACCATTATCGGCTATCTGCTGATCGGCACTGACAACACCGCTCGCAAGCAGGCAGAAGAGGCGCTGCTCAAAGCGGGTGCCCTGCAACGGGCGATTTTCGAGAGCGCCAATTTTTCGAGCATCGCCACCGATGCCAAGGGCGTCATTCAAATCTTCAACGTCGGCGCCGAGCGCATGCTCGGTTACACAGCCGCTGAGGTGGTGAACAAGATCACTCCGGCCGAAATATCCGATCCGCAAGAAGTGATCGCGCGCGCCAAAGTCCTCAGCGTTGAGCTCTCCACTCCCATTACGCCCGGCTTTGAAGCTCTGGTATTCAAGGCTTCGCGCGGCATCGAGGACATCTACGAGTTGACCTATGTCCGCAAGGATGGGAGCCGCTTCCCGGCGGTCGTGTCGGTCACCGCCCTGCGTGACGCGCATGACACCATCATCGGCTATCTGCTGATCGGCACTGACAACACCGCTCGCAAGCAGATCGAGACAGAGCAGCAGCAGCTCGGTCAGCGCCTGCGTGACCAGCAATTCTACACTCGATCCCTGTTCGAATCCAACATCGACGCGCTGATAACCACCGATCCGTGCGGCATCATCACCGATGTCAACAAACAGATGGAGGCGCTCACCGATTGCACTCGCGACGAATTGATTGGCGCGCCCTTCAAGAGCTACTTTACCGATTCTGAGCGAGCTCAGACGAGCATCACGCAGGTGCTCAGCGAAAAGAAGATCACCAACTACGAGCTCACCGCTCGCGCCAGAGACGGCAGGGAAACGGTGGTCTCCTACAATGCGACCACCTTCTACGATCGGGACAGGCGGCTCCAAGGCGTCTTTGCTGCCGCGCGCGATGTCACCGAGCGCAACCGCCTGGATCGAGTGTTGCAAGAAAAGAACGTCGAACTGGAGAACGCCAGGTCTGTGGCCGAAAAAGCAAACCTCGCCAAATCTGAATTCCTTTCCAGCATGAGCCATGAGCTGCGCAGCCCCCTCAACGCCATCCTTGGGTTTGCTCAACTCATGGATTCCGATAGCCCACCGCCGACACCCGTCCAGAAGGGAAGCATCGCCCAGATTCTTCAAGCCGGATGGCATCTGCTCAAGCTCATCAACGAAATCCTCGATCTCGCGGTCATCGAATCGGGCAAGGTGTCGCTCTCGCCTGAATCGGTTTCCCTGGCCGATATCATGTCCGAATGCCAAGCCATGTTTGAGACCCAAGCTCTGGAGCGTGGCATCCGCATGACCATTCCCAGGTTCGACAGTCCCATATTTGTCAGGGCCGACCGTGTCCGCTTGAAACAGATTGTCATCAACCTGCTTTCCAACGCGATCAAATACACCTCGGAGCGGGGTACTGTTGTCGTCGATTTCACCACCACCCAGGGACATACCCGCATCAGCGTCGAGGACAGCGGCGCTGGATTGTCTTCGGAAAATCTCGCGCAGCTCTTCCAGCCATTCAAACGTCTGGGCCAGGAAAACGGCGGCGTCGCCGGCACGGGCATCGGCTTGGTGGTCAGCAAGCGATTGGCCGAACAGATGGATGCCGTTCTGGGCGTAAGAAGCACCGTTGGGGTGGGAAGCGTCTTCTGGTGCGAACTCATCTCGGCTACGGCACCAGTAATGTTATCCAAAGACGATGAGACCATTGCTTCTGGTTATCCGCCCTTGTCGATAGACGGACAACTGCGCACAGTGCTCTATATTGAGGACAACCCAGCGAACATGAAACTGGTTGAGCACCTCATCGCCCGATGCCCGGACATCCGGCTGCTGACCGCAGACAACGCAACCCGTGGCATTGAGCTCGCCATCGCCAATCAGCCGCAGGTCATTCTGATGGACATCAACCTGCCCGGCATCAGCGGCATTGATGCCTTGAAAACCCTGCGCGAAGATCCGGCCACCGCTCACATTCCTGTCGTGGCCATCAGCGCCAATGCCATGCCTCGCGACATCGCCAATGGCTTGAGGATGGGATTCTTGAGTTACATTACTAAACCCATCCAGGTCAAGGAGTTCATGAAAGCGCTCAACATGGCGCTGGAATTTTCGGAAAAAACCGGCAGTAAAACCATCTGACGCTGGACAAACACCATGATTCATTCATCGGATATCCTCAATGCCGCCATCCTCATTGTGGACGATCAGAAGGCTAATGTCTCTCTGCTGGAGCAAATGCTGCGCGGCGCTGGCTATCTTGAGATCGACTCCACCACGGACCCTTACCAGGTCTGCGAGTTGCACCGCGCCAACCGCTACTCCTTGATCCTGCTCGACCTTCAGATGCCCGGCATGGATGGATTTCAAGTGATGGAGGGCCTTAAGGCCATCGAAACTGGCGGCTATATTCCCGTTCTGGTGATCACCGCCCAGCCCAATCACAAGCTGCGCGCTCTCAAAACCGGGGCCCGGGATTTCGTGAGCAAACCGTTTGATCTGGCGGAGGTCTTGATGCGAGTCCGCAACATGATCGAAGTCCGGCTGCTTCGCCAGCAAGTCGAGACGCGCGCCGAACAGGCTGAGGTCAATTTTATCGAGGCGCAAAAAATGCAAGTCGTCGGCCAGCTTGCCAGCGGTGTCGCGCATGACTTTAATAACATTATCTCGGTCATCATGGGTTACGACCATTTGCTTGATTCAATCATTGATGAGGACAGTCCGCTCCAACATTATACCAACCAGATCCGCCACGCATCGGAGCGCGCCGCCGGGTTGACCCGCCAGTTGCTCATTTTCAGCCGCAAACAAAGCGTCCAACTCGTCGTGCTCGACCTCAATGTGGTGATGGAAGAGTGGAACAGAATGCTACATCGGAGCATCGGCGAGAATATTGAAATGACGTTCATTCCAGGAACTCAAATTAGACGCGTCAAGGCCGATTCCGGCTATGTCGGCCAACTGCTCATGAATCTGGTCGTCAATGCCCGCGATGCCATGCCCAACGGCGGCAAGCTAACCATCGCAACCAGCAATGTCACCGTCGATGAAAACAATGCGAGCACACACCCAGGCACCGTGGCCGGCTGTTACGTAATGCTCAGCGTCAGTGATACCGGAACCGGCATGACCAACGAAGTTAAAGAGCACCTGTTTGAAGCGTTTTTCACAACCAAGCCCAAGGGCAAAGGCACCGGTCTGGGCCTGGCGACCTGCCAGACCATTGTCCAACAATTTGGCAGTCACATCACCGTTTCCAGTGAGCTTGGCAAAGGCTCAACCTTCAATATCTATTTCCCGCAGGTTGAGCAATCCTTGGATGTCTCGGATGTGCCGATGCCGACCGGGCCATTGGTGCGAGGGATGGAAACATTGATGGTTGTCGAAGATGATAAAAGCTTGAGGCACTTGGCACGTAGCGTCTTGGAAGAGCAGGGTTATCGAGTGCTCTCGGCCACCAACGGCCAGGATGCGTTGAATGTAGCTCGCGAACATAAGGGAGCGCCGATCGGGTTGGTGTTCACCGATGTCATCATGCCGGTGATGGGCGGCAAGGTGATGGCGGAGTGGCTCACAAAAACCCATCCCCATCTCAAAATCCTCTACACGTCCGGTTACACCGATGAGGTCATAGGTCAACCTGGTGCGCTTGATCCAAGCGTCGCATTCCTGCCCAAACCCTACACGCCGGAGAACCTCGCCCGCAAAGTGCGACAGATCCTCGATAACGGAAGCGCGTCTAACTCTGAGGTTCGAAAGGGTAAGTGTTCAGGTGGCATAGGCATCCTTGCTGTGCCCCTCTTTCCGGAGAGCGTCAGCGAGACTCTAATTTCTCCCTCTGACCTGAACAGTTTTACACGAAATAAAGCATGAATCAGGCTCCGAAAGTGACTGAAGATGTTACCAAAGCTGCGCTTGCCCGCAGAGTTTGGCAGGCTTGGGCACTCCTGCTAACGGGTCTGATCGCCACCGCCTTGACTGCCTATTACACAAAATCGGAGGTCGATGTTGCGGCCAAACGGGAGTTCGATTTTGTCTGCAACGAACTTCAGATCAAGATTCAGGATCGTCTTAGCGCCCACGAACAGATGCTGCGAAGCGGAGCGGCGTTTTTCGAACACTCGGCGGGTGTCAGCCGCGAGGATTGGTGCCGTTTCACCGAGCGTCAGAAGGTTGACCAGCAGCTTCCTGGCATTCAAGGCATTGGTTTCGCGCTGCTGATTCCCAAGGAGAACTTGGCGCGGCATGTCCAAGCGATTCGCGCTGAAGGTTTTCCGCAATACCATGTGCGCCCCGAGGGCGAACGGGAGATATACTCGTCCATCATCTACATTGAACCTTTCACAAACCGGAATCTTCGCGCCTTTGGCTACGATATGTTCAGCGAGTTGGAGCGTCGCATAGCGATGGAACGAGCGCGGGACCAGGATTCAGCAGCTCTCTCGGGAAAGGTTATTTTGATGAACGAGTCTGACAATGAGGACCAGGCTGGCACCTTGATGTATGTGCCTGTGTATCGCCTGGGAAGGCCGCATGAGACCATCGCGCAAAGAAGCGAAGCGCTCGTGGGGTGGGTTTATGGCGTCCATCGCATGAACGACCTCATGCAAGGCATTCTCGGCAGTTGGGATCTCACCGGCGAGAAACGCAAACGAATTCATTTGGAAGTCTTCGACGGCGAGATTGTAGCCTCCGAGACCCTTCTTTACGACAGTCAGTTTGGGGAATCCCAGCACATGGAGGGAGAATCGCGAATACTCTTGCAGAGCAGGCTTGTTTCAGCCAGTCGTCCATGGACATTACGTTTTACCCAGACAAACAGCCTGTTATCCATGACGGATTATGGCAAGGTCTGGCTTGTGTTGTCCGGCGGGACATGCAGCAGTCTGTTGCTCTGCGGGTTGTTCTTCTCCGTGCTCAACACCCGGTTCAAAGCGTTGCAGATGGCTGGAAAGTTGACCACGGAACTGGCGCGGAGCGAGCAATCCTATCGCAATCAATTCGTCGGCAATTCAGTGGTGATGCTGCTGATTGATCCCAAAGATGGAACATTTATTGATGCCAATGCCGCCGCTGTCAGCTTCTACGGATATCCCCGCGAGCGGTTGCTGGCCATGCGCATGACCGACATCAACCCCAAGCCGCTCGCCGAGGTGCTTCAGATATTGACGTACGTTCAGACGGCACAGGGGCAGCGGTTCCAATTCCAACACCGCTTGGCGAACGGCGCGTTACGGGATGTGGAATTGTCAATAAGCGCCATTGAGTTTGGCGGGCGTAGCGTTCTTCATTCAATTGTCTTCGATGTTACCGAGCGCAAGCGGGCGGAGGAATTATTGCGTCAGACGACCGAACGCCTGGCGCTGGCCACGCGCGCGGGTGGCGTGGGACTCTGGGACTATGACTTGGGCAGCAACCGGCTGGTCTGGGACAACCAGATACTTTGTCTCTACGGTATCACGCGAGATGGGTTTGACAGCACTTACGAGGCTTGGCAGTCGAAAATCCACCCGGACGACCGACAACGCGGTCACCAAGAAGTGCAACTTGCCTTGCGGGGGGAAAAGGATTTCGACACCGAGTACCGTGTGCTCTGGCCGGATAAAAGTACCCATTACGTCCGCGCTCTGGCGATTGTGCAGCGTGACGCTTCCGGTCAAGCCGTGTACATGCTCGGCACCAACTGGGATATCACCGCACAGAAGCATGCGGATGAATTGCTGCGAGAAAGGACAGCTTTGCTTGAGGCCCAGATAGACGCGTCTTCTGATGGAATTTTGGTGATCTCAGAGAATAATAAACGGGTTCTTGTAAACCACCAGTTCATCGAACTGCTTGATGTTCCCCAGCATATTCTGGATGATGAAGATGACACCGCGCTACTCAAGCATCTTGTAAACTTAACCAAGTATCCCGATCAATTCCTTAAGAAAATTCAGCACCTGGATAATCACCTCAATGAGATCAGCCGTGATGAGATCGAATTCAAAAGCGGAATGGTTCTGGACCGGTATTCCGCGCCGGTTTTGGGCAAGAAAGGAGAAAGCTACGGAAGAATCTGGACATTTCACGACATCACCGAGCGCAAGCGCGGCGAGGAAAAACTATTTTTGACCGCGACATTGATGAATCTGATGACCGAATTGTCTCTTCTTGCGTTTTATGTGGTCGATAACCGCACTGACAAAATAATCTATTTCAACCATCGATTCTGCGAAATTTGGGGAATCACCCATTTGGAAGAACAGATGGCACGGGGCGAACTCACCAACAATCAGATCGTTCCTTGTTGTCTAAATGCGCTGGCCAGTGTGTCGGGTTTTGCCAAATCCTGGGAAACGCTTCAGCGACCTGAAAACCGGGCCGTTATAGAAGATTTCCTGCCCTTCACAAACGGAAGAACCATTCGCAGATATTCCTCGCAGATGCGTTGCGCAAACGACGAATATTTCGGACGGTTTTACCTGTTTGAAGATGTGACAGAACAAAAACGAGCCGAAGCCAAACTCATTGATATCAATCATAAACTCGAACAAGCGACCGATCAGGCCGAGTTTGCCAACGCTGCCAAACGTCAGTTCCTTGCCAGTATGAGCCAAGAAATTCGCGCACCGCTGGACAGGATGCTCGGCATGGTCGGTCTGTTGCTGAATTCAAATCTGGCTGAGAATCAGCGCCATTACGCTCAAACTGCGCGCGCCAACGGTGAGACACTGCTCGCCCGTATCTATGACATTCTGGATTTTTCCAAAATTGAGGCGCGGAAGATTGAACTGGAAACTCTGGATTTTGATCTGCGCAGCCTGCTGAAGGATTTAGTCGGGCTGATGGCTCAGCGGGCGGATGAGAAAGGTTTGGCATTGGAATACGTAGTGGCACCGGAGGTTCCGTCGGCCCTTCAGGGCGATTCGGGACGACTGCGGCAGATTCTCATCAATTTGACTGGCAATGCCATCAAGTTTACGCCCCAAGGCGACGTTGTCATTCTCGTTAATGTAGTCTCGGAAACCCGAAACGAGGTTCGTCTGCGTTTCGCCGTGCGCGACACCGGGATTGGCATTCCTGCCGACAAGCTCGGACGGCTGTTCGAGAAGTTCTCGCAAGTCGATACCCCGACTGCGGACACCTGCGGCGGGGCGGGTTTGGGCTTGGCGCTTTCCAAGCAACTGACGGCGATGATGGACGGTGAGATCGGAGTTCAGAGCGAGGCAGGCAAGGGCTCGGAATTCTGGTTTACGGCTCTCCTGGTCAAACAACCTTCCGCCAGCAATTCACATTATGTGGGGTAGGCATAGCCCCAATGCCTGTAAGTTAACCCGGTGTCTAAACTTCAGATGCCCAAGCATGGCCGTCACCTCATATTTCGTGAACGGAATTACCGTTGCGGGCAACTCCGAAAAGCAACTCTTGGAATCCGTGTAAACAAAAACTGGCCAGCCAAGGTTGCGCGAAAGAACCGAGGCCGCGCAAAGAAACGCCTGTTTCGCCTACCCTTCTCCACCGTAGGCAAAGACTAATAAGCTGACCTCTGGTTCTGTAATTCTCATTTTGAGCAAAGAAAGGTAAAAACGCTGATCTGCCTGCGCTCGGAGTTTCCGACACCCTGCGGAGCCAGAGGCACCGCAACAGTCAGCACAACAAATCACTGCACCTCGATAACGAGGTGCTGGCAGACCAGAGGTCTGCCCTACATAATGAGAATTGCTGCCTCTGGTCAATTCTTACTCGCCGTCGTCACCGATGGCTTCAACAGGGCAGCCTTCCTTGGCTTCCTTGCACAGGCCCTCCTCATCGGGAGTTGGCTGCTTGTGGACAAAGGAGTAGCCTCCATCGTCACTGCGCGAAAAATTGTTGGGAGCGGTTTCACGGCACAGGTCACAATCGATGCATTGGTTATCGACGTAGTATTTGCCGGGAACATTATCGGAGTATTTGTTTGCGATATCAGCCATAACTTTGGATTTAATATAGTTGTGTCAACACTGAGAAATCAAGGAGTAATTTAGAATTTAAGAGCGCTTACTGCTTCTTGCGCGACCAAAAGCGCTGTTTGCGGGAATAATCCGAGGTAAAACATGCCGATCACGCAGACCCCTAGCGAAAGTCGGGCGGGGACGGAAACCGTAATTGGCGTCAGATCGGGAGCCTCTTTAGACAAGTAAATCGCCCGAATAACTCCAAAATAGTAATAAAGCGATACAACAACGCCAAATAGCGCCGTTCCCGCCAAGCAATAGTAACCCGGATTGACCGGCCCTTGCTCAATGATTGATTTGAGCAGGAGGAACTTGCCAAAAAAACCGGCTAGTGGCGGAATGCCACCCAGAGAAACCATGGCCAGCGTCAGGCAGGCTGCCAACAGCGGCGAGCGCTGACTCAATCCGGCAAGCGAACTGATGTCATCGGACTCGCGAGCCACAAGGCAGATTACCGTAAAGGCAGCCGCCAGCGTAAAGAGATAACCGGCAAGGTAATACAACATGGCTGAACACCCCGAAGCGTTGAGTACCGACAGTCCCAAAAGCAAGTAGCCAGCATTGGCGATGCTCGAATAACCCAAAAGCCGTTTTAGATTGCGCTGCGGGATGGCGCACAGGTTGCCATAAAGAATCGTAATCGCCGCCATGACCATCAGGAGCTTGGTCCATTGGCCCGTCACAGGAGGCACGGCTCCAAGAAAGACCCGGAGCAGCAACACAATGCCAGCGGCCTTGGAACCCACGGCCAAAAAGGCAGTGACTGGTGTTGGCGCGCCTTGATAAACGTCAGGTGCCCACATTTGGAATGGGAACGCGGCAATTTTGAATCCCAACCCGGCCAGCACCAACAGCAACCCCAGCCAGAGCACCTTATCATCAGCCGCGCCCTTGGTCACTTGAAGCAGTCCGTCAAAGTTGGTTGTTCCTGCCGATCCAAAGACCAACGCAATGCCGAAGATCAGAAAAGCGCTGGAGAGAGCACCCATGATCAAATACTTAACCCCGGCTTCCAGTGATCCCATGCGCGAACGTTGAAAGCTCACCAGCACATAAAAGCTGATCGTGATCAATTCCAGCGAGACGAAAACCATGATCAAGTCGTTGGCCGAGGAAGCAAACATCATCCCAGTCAATGCGAAGAGAATCAAAACATAAAACTCGCCAACCCCCATGCGAATGCGATCCGAAAATTCGACCGACATGATCAAGACCAAGATGGCTGCCATCAGGAAAAACCGCTTGAAAAACAAAGCCAAGCCATCGCGAACATACATTTGAGAAAACGCGGTTGCCGACTCGCTGGGAATCGTGTCGGCAAAGCTCCAGCCCAAGATGAGGGCCAGTCCTGCAGCCGCGACATAGCCCAGTTTGGGCTTCAGGGCGGTCGGAGTCCATAACTCCAGCAATAGCAGTCCCAAGGCTAAGGCCACCACAGCGAGTTCCAAGTAGGTTAACGAAAAGTTCATTATTTCGATAAATGCGTTGCAGCGCGGATGGTCGTCACGTCGTCGGACGGTGCGATAAGAACAGCTTTGGCACCTTCGCCCGCTGCCATGCGCACCAGAGGTTCGGCGCTGGACTTGATGGGATCGGTAAGGAGCCTTGGAAAACATCCGAACACAAGCAAACCGGCCAACAAAAGCGCGTAAGGGAACTTGCGCCAAAGTCCGGCGGCGTCAGCATATTCCGGTTGCGCTTTATCTCCGTGCCAGATGGTTCGGATGGCGCGAAGCATGTAAACACCGCCAATCACCAGCGCCCCCCAAACCGCCAGCACGGTGATCAAAGAAAATTGGTTCCAACTGCCAAAGAGCACCATCGCTTCACCCGGGAAATTGGCAAACCCAGGCAGCCCGCAACCGGCGAGCATTGCCATGATCATTACCGTCCCGATGAACGGCAACCGGCGGAGAAGTCCGCCCATTTTTTCCATATCCAAAGTCCCGGTTTGCTCGTAGAGGTAGCCACTCAGCGCAAACGTCAATGCCGCCAAGAAACCGTGCGCCACCATGATCATGATGGTGCCGGTAATGCCAATCAGGCTCACGCTGGCGATTCCCAAGAACGCAAAACCCATGTGCGCCACGCTTGAGTTGCCGATCAGCAGGTTGAGGTCGCGCTGACGAATCGCCACCAAGCCGCAAAAAAGAATATTGCCCAGACAGAGATACGCCAGGATGTGCATCCAACTTTTCACTTCGTCGGGCATGAACGGCAAGGCGATTCGAATCAACCCGTAAAGGCCAAACTTCTTCAATACCCCAGCATGAAGCATGGCCGTCGCGGTCGGGGCCGATCCATAGCCCAACGGGGCCCAAGAATGAAACGGCCAGAGAGAAACCAGAATGCCAAATCCAAACAACAGCAGCGGGAAAATCAAGTGCTGAGCTCCAGACCCCATGCGATGGGCAGGATCTTTAAAATATTCGGTCAAGGCAACAATATCGAACGTCCGTTGTCCCTCCGGCAGGCTCAGCCAAAGAGCAATCAGACCGATCAGCACCAGCAACGCCCCGATGCTCAGGTAGAGCGTGATTTGAAACGTCGCAAAATTCTTGTTCTCTCCCCTGCCCCAGACACCGATCATGATAAACGTCGGCACCAAGGCCAGTTCATGGAAGAAATAGAAACAGAACAGATCAAGCGATGCGAAGGCTCCCAGAATGCCGCCAATCATGACCATCAGGAGGATGTAAAATTCCTTTTCTGAAGTCTGAATGCGATTGGAAACCGCCACGGCAGCAAACGCCACGGCAGCGCCCATCAGGATCAGCCCCAAATTGATGCCATCCACCCCCACATAATAATTGATACCCAAGCTCTCAACCCAGGAGATCTTTTGCACGAACCGAAATCCGCCTTCCATAATCGGAGCTCCGTTGAACTGGCAGAACATGGTTATCGCCGCCACCAACGAACCGAAAGTGGCAAGCAGTGAGATCCCGCGAATGACAAACTTGTAGTTGCGCGGAATCACCACAATCAAGAGCGCGGCAAGCAGCGGCAGACAAAAAATGTAAGGGAGCGGTGACATGGTTTAGCGATATAACACGAGATAGAGAACCACGGCGACGCCCGCGGCAAAGGAGAACGCGTAGAACTGCAAATTGCCCGACTGCACAAAACGCACCGCGCGCCCCACCAGTTCGGTTGTGCCCTGAGTGCCACGAACCATCAAGCCGCCAATAATCCAGCGGTCGAGGAAATCGGCCACAGAGGCCAGAGCATCCTGAGTCAGGGCAATGATCCTGGCATAGAGTTCGTCGAAATAGAATTTGTCGCGCAACAATATCGCCAAGCCTTGCAGCTTAGCCGGCAGCGGATCGGTTTGGGCTTTCGCGTAAAGAGACATGGCTGCAAGGAAACCGACCATCACCGCCGCCAATCCCGCAAAGGCGGCAACCGGCGCATGAACGAACGGCGCTATGATAGCCAGAGTCTCATGCGATTCGGTCATGCCGAACTGCTTTCCAACAAATGGCTCGATACCGATCAATCCGCCGACGCATGACATAAGAGCCAGAACGACCAACGGGAGCGTCATTACTTTTGGCGATTCATGGGCATGCCCGGCAGCTTGCGATTTTTCCTTGCCCAAGAATACCACAAAAAACAACCGGAACATGTAGAAGGTTGTCAGAATCGCCACAACAACACCCAAACCGAACAAGGCGAGATGGCCACTCTTAAACGCCTCTGCGAGTATGGAATCCTTGCTGTAAAAACCACTCAGCGGCCAGACGCCACAGAGCGCAAGCGTGCCTGCGAGAAACGTCCAGAAGGTTACCGGCATCTTCTTTTTCAGTGCGCCCATCTTCCAAATGTCTTGTTCGTTGGTCAGTCCGTGAATGACCGATCCAGCCGCCAGAAACAACAGTGCTTTGAAGAACGCATGGGTGGTCAAATGGAACATGGCCTGCGGCGGCCCACCCAGCCCCACCGCCATCACCATGTAGCCAAGCTGCGAAAGGGTTGAATAGGCGAGAATCCGCTTGATGTCGTTTTGCTGGACGGCAATCAAAGCCGCCATTAGCGCTGTCACGCCGCCAGTCCAAGCAATGACCGTAAGGGCGTCCAGACTGAAAACATCAAAGACCCGGCAGAGCATAAACACACCGGCAGCCACCATCGTCGCGGCGTGAATCAAGGCGCTGACTGGCGTGGGGCCTTCCATGGCGTCCGGCAACCATACATGCAGCGGGAATTGGGCGGACTTGCCGACCGCCCCGCAAAAAATCAGCAAGCCGACAACCGTGGCAGTCGTACCGGGCTTGGGAAGCGTTGCAAATCCAAGACCTCCCGTGATAGACCAGAGCATGATGATACCCAGCAAGAATCCAAAGTCACCCAAGCGGTTGGTGAGAAAAGCTTTCTTGGCTGCGTTGGCCGCCGAGGATTTCTGATACCAGAAACCGATCAGCATGTAGCTGGAGACGCCCACCAACTCCCAGAAGATGAACATCTCAAAAAAATTATTGCTCAGCACGACGCCGAGCATCGAAAAGGTGAAAAAACTCAGGCAGGCAAAGAATCGGCTAAAAGAGGGATCGCCATGCATGTAGCCAACCGAATAGATATGAATCATCGAACCAACCCCGGTGACAATCAGAAGCATCAGCAGACTCAACGAGTCGATGCGCATTCCAAAATCGATATTCAATGCGCCAACCGTCAGCCAGTTAATTTTCGATTCGAAAGCCGCTTCGCCCGCATTGACGAAAAGAATGACTGAGATGACGAATGAAATGGCGATGGCACCCACCGAAAGCGCGGCGCTTAGTCCGTTCCGCTTTTGCGTGAACAGCGTAATCAGAACGGCCGCGATGAGCGGCAGAAATAGGATTGGCCAGGGTAGAGCGTCGTTCATGGATTACAATTTCATCGTTGTCAGGTCATGGACATCGGTGGTCTGGCGTCGTCGGTAAAGCGCCACGATCAAGGCCAGTCCCACTGCCACCTCGGCCGCGGCAACGGTAATGATGAAGAACACCATGACCTGACCGTCCAAGTTATTATTGAAGCGGGAAAAAGAGACGAGCGCCAAGTTGGCCGCGTTAAGCATGAGCTCAAGACACATGTAAATGATCAGGATGTTGCGTCGCACGATCACGCCGAACAGCCCCAAGCAAAACAGGAGCGCGCTGATAACCAAGTAATGATGCAAGCCGGGGGCTGTCATTTAATCTCCTTCTTGCTGAGCAAAATCGCCCCCATCATTGCCACCAACAGCAGGAGCGACACAATTTCAAAGGGCAACGTGTATTGTCTGAACAGTTTGAGCCCCAACTCAATGGTCGAACCCTCGGCAGACGGGGCATCGGAAACCAATCGGGCATTCCCCAGCAACTTCACCAAGATGAATGCAATCGATCCAACCGAGAGTGCGCCCAAGAACAGGGTGGCCAGTTTTATCTTTCGATGCTCCTCCTCCTTCAAATCGAGCAGCATGATCACAAACAAGAAAAGAACCATCACCGCACCCGCATAAACCAGGATTTGAACCGCAGCCAGAAAGAAGGCGTGCAGTGTGACATATAGACCGGAAAGCGAAACCATCATCAGAACCAGAAACATGGCGCTCGTTACCGGGTTTCGGCTGAACGGATTGACCACGACCATCAGCCCACACAGGAGCGTCAGACCGGCAAACAGGTAAAAGAAATAGTCCAAAGCGTTCATTTGTTCTTCCACTTCATGATCTTGTCCTGATGAACCCCACCCAGTGCGAGCAATTTTTCTTTGTTAAAGACCATTTCCTTGCGTGATTGGCCATTAAGCGAATAGGTCTTCATGAGAAAAATTGCCTCCTCGGGGCAGACTTCCTGGCAAAAGCCGCAAAAGATGCAGCGCAGCATATCTATCTCAAACTCCTTCGGACCTTTTTCGACATTACCCACGCCTGGCAAGCCTTCGGGGCCAGGCGGCGTGATTCGAATCGCCTTGGGCGGGCACACGAATTCGCATAGCTGGCACGAAACGCATTTGACCCGGTTTTCGGTGTCTTTGACCAGATAGGGGGCGCCCCGGTAGCCCTCAGGCACGGTCCATTTTTCTTCGGGATACTGCATCGTCACTCTCTTTGAGAAGAAATGACGGATGGTGATTTTAAAGCCGTTGATAAACGCCGGCATATAAAACCGCTCCCAAAGATTCAATTTTGCACGTTTTACTATCATTCGATTCTAAAATCGTCATCTAGCCAACCACAACACCACCGCCGTCACCAAAATATTCGCCAAAGCCATTGGGATGAATTTCTTCCATCCCAAATCCATAAGTTGGTCGAAGCGAAACCGCGGCCACATCCATCGGACCCAGATAAAAAGAACTATCAAACCAACGACCTTGCCGATGAAGATGCCGATATGAACCAACCCCATCAAGAGTGAGGTTGCTGGTTGGTCCAAGCCGAAGAATGGCAACGTCCATCCGCCCAAGAACAAGGTCACCATCATGGCCGAGGATGCAACCATGTTGGCATATTCACCCATGAAAAAGAGAGCGAACTTCATCGAACTGTACTCAGTGTTGTAACCGCCCACCAGTTCTTGCTCGGCCTCGGGAAAGTCAAAGGGCAGACGGTTGGTTTCAGCGAAGGCCGCCACCATGAAAATGAAGAATGCCAACGGCTGTTTGAAGATCAGCCAGTTGGGAATGAATCCCAGTGATGTGCCTGCCTGGTAGCCAATGACACCGCTCAACCGGAGATCGCCGACGAGCATAAAGATCGGTATCACCGACATGCCCATCGCAATTTCGTACGAAATCATCTGAGCGCTGGAGCGGATGCCACCCAGAAACGGGTATTTTGAATTGGCGGCGTATCCTGCCAGCACAATTCCATAAACCCCAAGTGAAACTATGCCAAACGTATAGAGCACGCCAACATTGAGATCGGCAATGACCATTTTTTGACTGCCAAGCTGAGAACCGAACGGGATGACGGCAAAGGTCAGCAGGGCCGGTGCCATGCTAAGGGCAGGCGCCAGCCAGAAATAGATTTTCCGGACATGGCCAGGCGTGTAGTCCTCTTTCAGGAACGATTTGATACCATCCACTGCCGGCTGCAAGAGTCCCCATGGGCCAACGCGATTTGGACCGTGTCGATTCTGGATATAAGCGCAGATTTTTCGTTCAGCAAGTGTGGAGTAGGCGACGATGAACATCACTACTCCGATCATGCAGGCGATTTTAATCGCGCTAAAGAGCACCAAAGTCTGCAAACCTGTAAGGTTATTAATCCAATTCATTAGTCAACTATTCAATTTATTTTCATGAAAACAAAGGCATATCAGACATTAAAGTATTTTGATCCAGCAACTTGCGGATGATTTCCTCAGACCACGGCTCAATGTTTTTCCCAGCAAAGCAGCCGGGCAGATCCTTAACTTCAACAAACTTTCCACTAAGAGAAGTGCCTCTGCGTTCGGAAAACTCCGTATTACTCAAGACGATTCTAACTTCTTCCGTTTCAGCGCGCCACTCGTAAACAACAGCGGCGTGCTTTGAAGTTGTCCCGCCGAGATCGGCATAAATGGCTCCAATGAGTTTAAGTGATTTTGCATCCAAACTCAGGCGCAATTCTTCATGAAGCTCTCTCAAAGCACCGTAAATGAGAGAGTTCCCATTATTTGAATCTTCTTTTCTGACATGTCCTCCCGCCCAAATAACTATCTTGTTATGGAGCGGATTGTCGGAAGATTTTTCACGCCTACGCAGCAGCAGCACTTGCCCGCTTTTGGTTCGCACTACCACAACTGGGAGTGCTTGCACAAGGTCCGGTGATTTCTCAGCCGATGCCCTTGGCAAGTAGTGACCATTTTTTACAAAATGCTCGGAAACAGATGCGGCAGAAGAGCCAGCAAGACATGTTTTGCCACCGAAGAGCTTGACAATGTCGGCCTTTTCTACGCAGAGAATTTCCTCCTCAAGTTGCTCAGATATTAAGTCGAGAACGATGCAAGCAACCCTTTCTGCCGTTTGCTTTTTATTGCTGCCCGCCTCCGACGTGTTGACTTGGAATATCCGGAACTGATTAGACAAGCGTTCGCATGATTCGAGTGTGTTGGCTTTAAACTTCTCCAAAACATCATGGTTCATAATCGATCCGGGGCGGCCTTCAAAAGGCAAATCACCTTGTTCCCGCTTCATTGCATCATCAGGGGAAGCAGTCATGACAATCACTCCAGAAATCCGCTTTCGCCAATCTGGAAGCAGCAAAAAGTTCTCAGCGGCCTCCCTTTCCCCCTTTTTTATCCGGGCCATGCGCTCCATCATGCCCAGCCATGTAATCGAATCAAACAACCCCCTGTCAAGAATCAAAACCTCAGGATCGTCGTTTCGAGGAGGATTCTGAGTTTTTTCCAACACTTGCGCCAACGTGGTGCATGCAGTCCAAATGTTAAAGTTTGCGTGCGTTTTATCACGAATGGGACAGACTGAGGCGCGCTCCACTACTACCTCGACCTTGAATCCGCAGCGTTTTAAGAAGGTATGCAGTGTGCCCAAGGTTGTTGTCTTGCCAGCCTTCGGAGTGCCCGCAAATTCTATCACAACTGGCTTCCGCCCCTTGCTTTTGAAGTCTTTAGATAATAACTCGGCTCGTTCTTGAAGTTCTGTTTTCATGAATGTACCTGAGCAATCATGCCTGCGTCACCAATTTGCGCCCACGTCAACCCGGCAAAGCCCGGTGTTTCTTGCGCCATTTGATTGAACAAGCTCTCGATATTGGCAACGACGCCCACTCCACACGGCGGAGCGCCAAGCAAGGAGACCCATTCCGAAAGAAACTCCCATTCCGGTCGGGAATTGCCCTTGGAATCGATGGCTTGTGTGAAACGTTGAACGCGTCCTTTGACGTTGACAAAGCTGCCTCGCTTTTCAACGTGCGCGCATCCAGGCAAAAGGTAATGCGCCAAGGCAGTGGTCTGGTTTCGTAGAATGTCGCTGACTATCAGGGTTTCCAACTTGCCCAGCAGATCAGAGCCGATGCCGTGCTGTGTCAGGTCTTCACCGAAAACCACCATGGTTTTGATTTGACCGACACGAATACCTTCGGCGATTTTCGGAAGATTTGAGCCCATGGGCGCGGCAGCAATTCCAATCAAAGTCGCCCCAGTGCTGTTGGGATTGCGGTCTGTGCTGAGGAGAATGGCATCTCCTTTATCCGAGCGCGGAACGGAATCGGTAATTGCTCCATACTTAACCGCCAGCTTTTTCAGAAGAAACAGCTCTTCATTAGTCTGCCGAGCCGAAGCAACAATAGCGACAGATCCTGAAGCGGCTTTGCTCAAAACGCCTACGATGTCGCTTAGAACCGAAGACCAAGCGGTTTCGCCTTTCAAGCGCGAACCGCCAAGGCGCGTAATCCGATCTTCGCGATTGATCCACTTGTAGTTCAAACGTCCGGAATCGCACATCCAGTATGAATTGACTGCTTCGTTTTCGCGTGGTTCGTAACGCAACACCTTGTTCTCGCGAGAGCCAACGACGATATTGCAACCGGTGGCACAACTGGCGCAGATGCTCTTGGCTTCTTTGAGAAACCATACCCGCATCTGGAACCGGAAATCCTTGGAGGTCAATGCGCCAACAGGGCAAATATCGACTGTGTTGAGAGTGTAGTTGTTGTCGAACGGTGTCCCTGGGAAGGTCGCAATCGTGTTATGCCCGCCACGATGGGTGATCCCCAATACGTCGTCACCGATGATGTCTTTTGTGAATCGAATGCAACGGGTGCAAAGCACGCAACGTTCGTTGTCGAGCACAATTCGGGGACCAAGATCGACCTGCTTGGGTTTGTGGACTTTCGTTTCCGCGAAACGGCTGGTCGATTTACCGTATTCCAAGGCGTATTCCTGCAACTTGCATTCACCGGCCTGGTCGCAGATGGGGCAATCCAGAGGATGGTTGATCAGGAGCGACTCCAGCACCGACTCGCGCATTTGCTTGGTTGCAGGCGAGTTGGGATAAATCTCCATGCCCGGCGAGACCGGTGTGGCGCAGGCAATGGCACCGCGAGGAGTCGAAGGTTCGTATGGCAGAACGGAGCGGGCGATTTTGGGAGTGCCGTCAGTATTAAGAACCGGTTTGCGATCCGGCCCGATGACCGGTGTGCCGAACTCCATGATGCACATGCGGCAGTTGCCCACGACCGGGAGCTTGGGGTGATAGCAGTAATGGGGAACGTCGATGCCCACCGAATTGCAGGCTTGCAGCATGGTAGTGGGCTGCAATTTTCCCTGCCAATCAGGCATCATCTTGGGCACTTCAATCTCCCGCCCGTCCACCTTGACCTTGATCATTTCCACCGGTGACGGCGCAGGCTTGTTTTCTGTGTTCGTTACACTCATGTCATCTGTTTACCTGACCCGATTCTGCCAGTATCCCGGTTCGCGGCTCAGGTGGGCTACTGCAACAACCTGAATGATGTTCGCAAGCTCCCAATAAAAAAGCCGAAATGGAAACCGTGCCAACCGGAAGCTGCGAACCGGTTTCTGCCAAACCGGCCACATCTCTGGATTCTGTTGAATTGTTTGAACAGCCGCTTCAACCGCTTTCAAGAAATCCGCCCCAATACCAGCCTGTTGCTGTTCATAATACAGCGCGGCTTCAGCAAGTTCCGCCGTGGCGGCGCTCATATATTCAACCGATTTCACTTCAGTTTTGCGTATAATTCCCGCATCACTTCGTCAGCCGGTCTGGACGTCATCCGGCCCTCTTCAAATGCTTTGCATCGTTCCAAAACCTCAACACTCCATGCCTGATCAATCTCCTTTTGGATTTTTTCACCCTCAAGGCTTGCCAGCAAGCGTTCCGCAAGTTCCGAGCGCACGCGAGCGGGCAGTGACAACGCTTCAATAAATACCTGATCAGCAGTCAGACTTGCAGCAACGACACTCATAATGGCTTCTCCTGATTAGTCGTTAAGTTTTCAAACTCATCCTTAAACTTCTTCACGAAGCTCAGCACGGGCCACGAGGCGGCTTCGCCGAAGGCACAGATGGTTCGGCCCTGGATATTCTGCGCGATGTCGGACAAATAATCGGCATCTTCTTTACGTCCCTTGCCGTGTGTCATCCGGTGCAGCGCCTTGCTCATCCAGAGCGATCCTTCCCGGCAGGGGGTGCATTGACCACAGCTTTCGTGCGCGTAAAACTCGGAAAGATTAGCCAGAGCCTTCACCATATCCACCGAATCGTCCAATACAATGATCGCCCCGGACCCCGACATTGTTCCCGCCGCCTGCAGCGTATCAAAATCGTAGGGAACGTCCAGAATATCAATCTCGACCGTGGTCATCTGACCGTCGGCAGCCTTTTTCTTGAGTTTGCTGGTTTCTCCCGCTTTTAGAATCTTTGAGGAAGAGCCGCCCGGGATCACCGCTTTGAGCTTGCGACCATCACGAAGACCGCCCGCGAAATTCTCGCCAAAAATCAAATCACGCAACGTCGCCTTCCCGACTTCGATCTCGAAATACCCCGGCTTTTTCACCAACCCACTGATGCCAACGATTCGAGTGCCAGTATTGTTGGGCGTGCCCAATTTGGCATATTCCGGACCGCCCATCGATACAATGTGTTTAACTGCAGCCAGAGTTTCGACATTGTTAACAATGGTTGGGCACATGTAAAGCCCCAGCACGGCGGGAAAATACGGCGGCTTGATGCGCGGATAGGCACGTTTACCTTCCAGCGACTCAATCAACCCTGTTTCCTCACCACAGATATATGCGCCGGCACCGCGATGGACGTAAATCTCAAGGTCGTAGCCTGTGCCCAAGATGCTTTTTCCGAGAAAATTCTTCGTCTTGGCTTCTTCGAGAGCGCGCTTGAGAATCCGTGCCCCATCGGGCATTTCACCACGGATGTAGATGTACGCCAGATGCACGTCGTTGGCGAAACAGGCAATCACCATCCCCTCAATCAGTTGGTGTGGATCCTTATAGATGATCTGCCGGTCCTTGAAGGTGCCAGGCTCCGATTCGTCCGCGTTGCAGATCAGATAGATCGGCTTGCCGCTACGCCGGTCAACAAACGACCATTTAAGCCCGCAGGAAAATCCAGCACCGCCACGCCCTCGCAAGCCCGATATCTTAACCTCATCGCGAATCTGCTCTTGGGGTGAGAGTTTTTTCCCGTCCAGCAGATCCTTGATTGGCAGAGAGATGGCTTTCTTAAGCGCCTCATATCCACCGTGGCGCAAATAGCAATCGATGTCCGTGGTGTAACCCGGCTGATCGACATTTCTTAATATGAGCCTGTATTCTTGCGCCATAAACTTGCGTGCTATTACCGATTGCCAGCAACGATTTCAATTACCAAAATCGGGAATAATCTTTTCATATCAGACCTTGACTCTGCCGGCAAAATCATTATTTTCTCTCTCCTCGTTGCCCGATAGTGTAACGGTAGCACAAGAGACTCTGAATCTCTTTGTCATGGTTCAAATCCATGTCGGGCAGCCAATCTTTATTCATTTTTTGTTTCTTTGTTGGCCTTCAAAACATTCTCAATCGCCAGAATGTGCAGTTTATCCTTATCGCGGAGAATTGTCTTCTTGCTCTGCAAAATCCGACTCAGCGGCAGAACTCTGACTTCCTCTCCGCCAATGTTAGCAAGAACAGCGTTTTTATACTCCGTTTTGAAAGACCTAATTCCGTCAACCCGAAACAAAAAATTCACCACGCGTCCGTCTGCCAGCACATAAAGCGTTGGCGCTAGCGCTGAGGCTCCCTGCTTTACGCACAAATTCGTAAGCCGGATGTACTGCCTTTCTGGTAAGTCCACCCAAATATCCGTATCCAAAGTCGTCATCATGACGCCTTGCAACACCGCTGCGGACATTCCTACAATTTGAAACCTAATTTCTTCCTCTCCCAATGACTGTATAAGCCGAATGAGCGGAGAAACTGGTCGTGCATCATTAACCGTTCTTCCGGCGTCGCCGCCATTCCTTGGGCGAGCAGGACTTTTTCTTCCATGCTTAGTTTCCGCATATTGCGAAGTTTTCGATAAACAATCGGCCAATCTTTTAGCATCTGCCTTATCCTCTTTCTGTTTCTTCTTAGGCATTGGATTGCGTCTTCCGGATCAAATTACTTGCATCTCCCCAAAACTTCATCCGCCATCTTCTGGGTGACATTCTCATGCAAGGTCTCGTTGACCATCATGACCGGGCCAGTCCCGCAACTGGCGAGGCACTCGACAAATTCCAATGTAAAACGCCCATCTTTGGTCGTTTGCGGTCCATGCTTCTTGGGGTCAAGCCCCAGCTTTTCACAGAAGTGAGCGCGCAGTTCGTAGCTGCCATTAAGAGCGCAACTGAGGGTGCGGCACACCTTGATGTGGTATTTGCCGGGCGGTTCCTGTCGGAACATCGGGTAAAACGTGACCAATTCGTAAACATTGATCGGTTTGAGATCAAGCTTCTTGGCCGTCCATTCTACCGCCTCCTGAGAGATGCAGCCAAAACGTTCCTGGATCGCGTGCAAAAACATGAGCGACGCACTCCGCTTTTGCGGGTAATGCGTGATCAGTTCATTCAACTCGGCTTCTAATTCTGCTGAAACGGTGAAGCTCATTTCATCATCCAAAAAAAGTCAGACTCATCGGTCACATTCTCCCATCACGAAATCAAGCGATCCGAAGATGACCACCGTATCGGAGATCATGTGCCCCGGCATCAGCCAGGAAAGAATGCTCAGGTTGGCGAAGGATGGCGAGCGGATTTTCATCCGATTGGGCGTGCCACCACCTTTGCTGTGAATATAGAAGCCCAGTTCGCCCTTGGGATTCTCCGCCCCGAAATAGACTTCTCCTGGAGGGGCATTAACGCCTTGGGTCACCAGCATGAACTGGTGAATCAGCTCCTCCATGCTGGTCAAAACCTTCTGCTTGGCCGGAAGGACGATTTTGCCATCATCGACGTTGACGGGACCATCGGGGAGTTTATCCAGGCACTGGCGAAGCAGGTGAACGCTCTGGCGCATCTCTTCCATGCGCACCAAGTAACGGTCATAGCAGTCTCCCACCGAGCCAATCGGCACTTCAAAGTCAAGTTGGTCGTAAATCAGGTAAGGATTGGCCTTGCGAATATCGTGCGCAACTCCGCTGGCGCGCAGATTCGGACCACTCAAGCCGTAATCAATGGCAATGTCTTTGGGAATGACGCCCACGTTTCTCGTGCGGTCGATGAAAATCCGGTTTGCCGACAGAAGTTGATCGGTTTCGTGGATATTGATCTCAACCTCTGTAAGAAACTGTCGGCACTGCGCCACCCAGCCTTCGGGCAGATCGCGCGCCAGCCCGCCGATGCGCGTGTAATTCGTCGTCAGTCGCGCTCCGCAAATGGCCTCAATGAGGTTGTGAATCTTTTCGCGCTCTGTAAACGTGTGCAAAAAGACGGTCATCGCTCCGGCATCCATCGCGTAACAGCCCAATCCCAGTAGATGGGATGAAATCCGGGCCAATTCGCAGCAGACCACCCGGATGAACTGGCAGCGCGGCGTGATCTGTTTTTCGATTCCCAAAAGCTTTTCGACCGCCATGACATACGCCACGTTATTGGCCAACGGGGCTAGATAGTCCAATCGATCCGTATATGGGATGAACTGGGTGTAGGTCATGTTTTCGGCGATTTTTTCGTCGCCGCGATGGAGATAGCCGATGTCCGGTGTGGCCTTGGTGATGATTTCGCCGTCGATTTCCAAGACGACCCTCAACACGCCATGGGTCGCCGGATGCGATGGGCCCATGTTCAAAACCATCGTCTCGCCATGCAGATCGGGCAGTTCGTCCGATGCCAAAGGCGCTGTATTCGCAGCCCGACCGGCAGCGTCGCTATATTGAATTTCTTTAGTGATGGCCATTACTAGACTTTCTTCCGGTCATGCTTTTTTTTCTTCAAACACCTTGGCGCGGGGCTCGCGAGCGGCTGCATGACCCACTCCGGGTGTGGTCACGAACGGGCCACCTTCCAAGGGAGCGGGATTGCTGAACGCCACTTCGGGAACATCAGTGCTTTTTCCTGCCAGTGGAAAGTCCTTGCGCAACGGAAAATATGGATATCCCTCCCACATGAGGATGCGCCGTAAATCCGGATGGCCCCGGAAACGAATCCCCATCATATCGTAAACTTCGCGCTCGTGCCAATCAGCGCCGCGCCAAACGCCTGCTACCGTCGGCAATTCGGATTTGGCCTCACTGACGTCAGTCTTAAGCCGCAGGTGACATCGATGGCCATATCCGTAAATGTGATAAACGACCGTCCAGCGCGGGTCCGAACCGTAATTATCGACGCTGCTGATGTCCTTGAGGTAATCAAAACCGAACTCTTTCTTGGCAGCGGCGCAAACATCGGCGATTCTTTCCGGATCAGACACAATCAGGGTCACTTCGTCCCGAAACTGGTTCGGCTGCGAGACCACTTCTCCAAAGCGGTTTCTGAGTTGATGGGCGAATAGTAGGGAATCCATGAGGAAAATATACGGCTGTGAGCTTTAGCCGGCTTTCTTGAGTTTGGCCAGAACAGCGTCCTTCTGGATTTTGCTTTGCAATTTGATCAGAGCATCAAGCAGCGCCTCGGGCCTGGTCGGACATCCGGCGACATACACATCGACGGGGATAACCCGGTCAACGCCCTGCAGAACCGAGTAACTGCGATACATTCCGCCGGTGGAGGCGCAGGCACCCATGGCGATTACCCATTTAGGCTCGCACATCTGATCATAAATGCGACGGACGGCAGTGGCCATTTTGTAGGTCACGGTGCCGGAAACGATCATGACATCGCACTGGCGTGGGGAAAAACGCATCACTTCAGCGCCAAACCGGGCGATATCGAACCTGCTGGCTCCAGTGGCCATCAGTTCAATGGCACAGCAAGCCAGCCCCATTGGCATCGGCCAAAGGGAATTCTTCCGAAACCAACTCAAAGCCGCATCCAGCCGGGTGGCAACCACATCGCTCTCAACCCGCGAATTGTAAGCAATTTCAGTACTCTCTTGCATATGCAAACCGCATTGGCTAACTAAAAAGCGGAACAGAACTTCAAGCAAGCACTATTATCGTTATCGGACAGCATTCACGCGGTGCGCATCTCACATTTTTCTGGAACGTGGATATTCTTGTCCGCCTTGTGTTGTCCGACGCCCCGGGGCGGACAAGAGTCTGGGTGCTCCAATCACTTCCTCTAGAGACGTCGGAAAAATATGAGATGCGCACCTGCCGCTTAGCGCACATGCATTATCGGCTATAAGTCGTTGCTGTGTAATGGTGAAAGAGATGTCAGCTCAGTTCCATCACCCAATTCCTGCCCTTTGTGCCAAGGATCGAACCTCACCCCGGTCTCCCAAATCCACGAGCATATTCAGGAAGATATTGTCTTGGAACCACGCGTGGCGGTCACCTGCTTTGTCCATCAACAGGCACACTGCGCCGACTGCGACCGCGATGTTCATGCCACAGGGCCTGGCGAGCTTTGCGGTTCCTATATCGGACCGGCGGCCAAAGCCACCGCCATTTATATGCGCTACCAGCTCAACGTCTCAGACCGCAAAATCAGCCAGTTCTTTGCCGACTTCTTCGGCTTGAAGTTTGTTGCCGCCAGCGCCTATGGATTTGAGCGCCAAGCCGTGCGTCGCGGTTT
>CAIUEN010000111.1 GCA_903898185.1 uncultured Verrucomicrobiales bacterium | reverse complement strand
AGCAGTTGCAAGATGTCCTCGCGAATAGCGGTGATCGAAGGATATTTGGTCCAGCGTTTACGTGCGGCGGTGATGGCCTGCCAAACGCGTTGCCGAGACACATCGAGACTTGGAGCCAGGTCGGTTTGGCTTGGCCAAAGAGCGACGGGGGCTTCGCGAGGCACATTCCATTCCAAGAAAGCTTGAACAATCTTCTGTTCCTCGGTGAGCTTGCCCCCCTGTTTATAGTCGGAAACCTGTCGTGCCACTGCGTCCACAGTCTCTACAAAGGGCAAAAGCTGACCATCGGTTGAATGGGTGGTCGAAGCATCGGTCGTTTCAACAGATGGCAAACTCTTCCGTAACTGTTTGCACAGATCAGCCAGTTCACGACGGGTCTTGTTGCCGACGCCAGGAAGACGGTAAATTCTCCGCAAGTGGTAACGCAAAAGGTCACCCACCGTATCGACTTTGAGGCGGTCCAGCGCGTTGCTCAGACGCGTGCTCAATCCCAAAAGCACCAATTGCGTTTTCTCGGTGATCTTCTCAGGCAGAATGAACGCAGCACCATCTTCCGAATGCGTCGTGGAAATGGTGGTGGTTTTGCGGCTCGGCTCGTCGATGGTTTCAAACAAACCTGACCATGCCATCAGCATTTCTGCCGGATTATCAAAGCGCTCCTGGTAATCTCTCCGCAATGCCTGCTGGAAAAACTTGGAAAACCTTTCGCGGAGCCCTGACGGGAATAGCTCGCCAACGATCTTGACCTCGCCTTTGGTCAGGGATGGAACACTGCCATCCCCCCATTTGGGCAGGACACCCGTCGCCATCTCGTGGAGAGTCATCGACGCTGCGAACAATTCCGCGTTGGTATCCCACCGCTTGACCTTGCGTTCGCAAAGGAATGGGTCGAGATAAGGTGGAGTGCCAACCGAGATGTTATCAGGGGACGCGCCTGCCAGTGAAAAATCAAACAGGCAAAGCTCCTTGCGCTTCTTGGCCTTTCCAGTTCTGACTCCGATGTTCTCCGGCTTGATATCACGATGCGCGATTCCTTGCGCGTCGAGATGTTGGATGGAACGAAGGAGATCCTCGCCAAATTGCTTGAGCATTGTCAGGTCCAGGGCCCCTTCCTGACGCAACTGCCGCGCGAGGGTGAGATCACCCGCGTTCTCCATCGTGAATCCGTTGAGCTCACCGAATTCATACAAATCCATCACGCTGACGATCTGCGGCCAGTGGAGCCCTTTGAGCAGCTCGAATTCACGCTTGATCCGGCTGTTAACGTCAGTTGAACGTGCAACCTTGAGAACACATTGTTGTTTCTGCCGCTCCACGAGAAAAGCAATGGCCGTGGCACCTGCCCCTAATTTTTTTACCACCTTGAAGCCGTTTTCCAGATTACTGCCGGAAGTTGCTTGCAAGGGGTTGACGATATCAGCCTGGGGACGGGTCAACTGATCCTCGACTCTGACGAGGCAGGCCAGGAAATCATCAATATCGTAACGCAAGGAGACGTCACCGTTTGCACTGAACTGAACCAAGTCCACCAAGGCTTCAACAGCGCCGTCAATCGCCTGTTTTACGTCCAATGCGCCTGATGAACCTCGTAGTTTCTCCTGGAGTTCAGATTGCGACCCAGCGGGCGCGGTTCCGGTGAAGAGCAAATAAGCTATTGTCCCGAGAGAGAAGATGTCCAATGCCGCTCCACCATCTGCTGGGCCTGCAAGCGCTTCGGGAGCCAAGTAGGCCAGGGATGAATCCTCGACGAGCTGTTCCGCGTGAAGTGTTGCGGAAAGTCGGGTTCCCTGCATCGTCGTGCTCCCATGCAGGCGAGCACTGGTCTGCCAATTGCAGATCTGGACTGCAAGGGTCTCGTCAGGCAACCGCCTCACGTAAATGCATTGAGGCGAGAGACTGCGGTGTATGACCTGCCGGCTGTGAGCGTAGCGGATCGTATCGGCAATTTGCCTTAGAATCGCCAACCGATGATCGATGGCCAGTTTGGGCCCGTTAACCTGCATGAACTGGTCCAGACGCTGAGATTCGGGCTCTGCCCGAAGGAAAAGAACTGGGCCAAAATCACATTCGGTCGGAGGGTCTGCCCGAAGAATGCCTGGATGATCCAGCATCTCAAGCACCTGAAACTCTCGTCTGGCGGCATTTCGCAAGACTTCGCGTTCCTCTTGACCTGTCTGGAGTGCTACTAAATAGTGTCTGGCAGAAAACGACTCTTTTTCAAAAATGCAATAGAAAACAAATTGAAGTATATAATATACACTTATCGTTAAACATCAAAACCACCCTCTTTTTCTCTCCCCCTGGATTTTTATCGAAAATTCACCGTTTTGGGGCACACTTCTTCTGTCTAATACATAAGTAATCCTTATT
>CAIUEN010000110.1 GCA_903898185.1 uncultured Verrucomicrobiales bacterium | reverse complement strand
GGCCTACCCTAGGGTGTTGAATTGAGCAAAAACAGGCTTAAGGAGCTTGTTCCTTGATTGGTATCGTGATTTGAGGAACAAATTCTGAATGAATCGACCAAGGCAAATCCCCATCAATTCAACACCCTAGGCCTACCCCACATAATGAGAATTGCTTCAAGCATCGACGCCAGATTGACTCATAGCTGGCAAACCGCTACAAGTAAGGTGTGCCAATTGCCACTGGTAGAACCGTTAAGTACTTCAAAGCCATCGCTGCCATGAGCGAAAACCGGGTGATCGGTTATCGAAACTGCATCCCTTGGCATCTTCCGGAGGATTTCAAGTGGTTCAAGAGAACCACCGCCGGACAAATCCTTGTCATGGGACGAAAGACTTTTGAATCGATTGGCAAACCCCTGCCAAACCGCACCACGCTGGTGCTGAGCCGATCTAATTTCAGTTTTCCAGGAGTTCAGACAATCTCGGATTTGAAGATGATCGATCCGCAAACCGAAACGCGCGATGTGTTCATCTGCGGCGGATCTCAAGTGTATGCCCAAGCCCTCCCCTTTTGCTCCGATCTCTACCTGACCCGCGTTAAACGAACGGTGGACGGAGATGCGTTTTTCCCACCTTTTGAAGACCGGTTTGATCTGGTGGAGGAGATTATGGACACCCCTGAGTTCAGAGTGCTGCATTATTGTTCGTTGAATCGTGAATCGTTGAATCGTTAAATCGGTTCAACAATTTAACGATTCACGATTCACGACTCCATGTCGCAAATGCTGAAATCTTCAGGGTCAATGGGAGCCGCCACGATGGCCAGCCGTCTTCTCGGGCTGGTGCGCGAGCAGGTTTATGCTCATTTCATGGGTGCGGGAGCCGTTGCCAGCGCATTTCAGTTCGCATTTACGCTGCCCAACCTGTTCCGGCGGTTGCTGGGCGAAGGCGTATTAAGCGCGGCGTTCATCCCAATTTTCAAGGCCAAGGAAAAAAACGAAGGCCAAGTGGCAATGTGGCGCGCCTCCAACGCGGTGATCTCAGGAGTGATCGCGGCGACCTCGATGCTGGCCTCCATCGTACTCATTGGCATTTCGGTCGTTCTGGCCTGCTGTAATTTGAATACCGAATGGCGGTTGATGCTGGAACTGTTGCGGGTGATGTTTCCTTACGTCATCCTGGTGTGTCTGACGGCAATCGCGATGGGAATTCTCAATGCGCGAGGGCATTTTTTCATCCCTGCCATGGGCGCCTCGATTCTCAATGTCGTGATGATCGCTTCGGTCCTTTGGCTTGCGCCGCATATAGGCAAGAATCTGGAAACGCAAATCTTCGCGCTGGCGGTCGGGGTTTTGGTGGCCGGGGTGGCGCAATTGGCATTTCAGTGTCCGAGTTTGCGACGTGAAGGTTACCGTTTCGAGTGGATCAATCCCTGGCGTGACCCGGTCGTCCGCGAGGTGGCCCGAAAAATGACCATTGGCTCAATAGGCGTGGCGGCGTTTCAGATCAACGTCTCTTTGACGCAATGCATGGCTTTTGGCGAAAATGCGCCGATCGTATCGATTTTCGCGTATGCAACCCGCCTCATGGAGCTGCCGCAGGGCGTGATCGGCATCTCACTGGCAACATACCTGCTGCCAACGCTATCCGGTTTGGCGATTGAGAAAAAATACGGCGAATTCCGATCCACCCTGCGCCAGGGAATGAGCTATCTGATTTTTGCCAATTTGATTGCATCGATCTTGCTTGTAGTCCTGGCCAAGCCGATTGTCCGCCTGGTATTCCAGCATGGCAAGTTCACCGCAATGGATACAGACAGCGTGAGTCTGACATTGGTGTTGCTGGCACCCGGCTTGGTCGCTTTCTCGATGGTCAACATCCTGGCCCGGGCGTTTTACGCGCTGGACGACATCATGACGCCAATGAAGGTCAGCGTCTTTTGCCTCGCCACAAACCTGATTCTGACGGCATTCCTGCTCTTTGCCATTAAAATGGACGCCGCAGGCTTGGCGCTCGCCAACACCATAACTTCGCTCTTTAACGTAAGCCTGCTGATGCTGGCGTTGCGCAAGAAGCTCAAGCGACTTGAACTGGCCGACCTAGTCCGCCAGTTACCGCCGATACTTGCGGCTGGCGCAACCGCCGGGTTGGAGGCTTGGATTGTCCAAGCTCAATGGGATCGTCACTTGGGCCACGCGACGCTTACGCTCAAGCTCGGGCATGTATTTGTCCCCGCGCTGTTGGCCGGGGCCATTTATCTGGCGATTACCCTGAGCGCCAAAGTCCGCGCCGCCCAGGATGTGATTGGACTGGCGGGATCTCGTCTAAAATGGAGGGGCAGAATCAGGATCGGTCACGCGGATGCGCGGAGGGCGCGGAGATAGAAATTCTTTACTGATTATAGTGATCGCTGCACCTCAATAACGAGGTGCTGGCAGGCCGGATGCCTGCCCGACAAAGCCAAGGTTACTTCCCGTTCCTGCCCCCTAATCAAACAGATTATCCCTTTTTGCTTTCTCAATACTCTCTCTTGGGGCAAAATCAGGTGCCATTCGATTGACTTACTTGGGTGCTAATGATAGTAACTGAACAGAGGCTATGAAAATCAATGACCACTATAATGCCTATTTAGCCTCGCTGCTGCGAGGGGATCGGGCCTTTTGCGCGAACGTGGTGCGGCAGGCATTGGCTGCGGGGATGCCCATCAAGACGCTTTACTCGGAACTATTTCACACTTCGCTTTATCAGGTTGGTCAACTGTGGCAGACGAACCAGATATCCGTAGCTGCCGAACATCTGGCCACGGCCACCACGGAAAGCGTGATGAGCCAAGTGGTGGCGCCTACCTTGTTTAGCCATGATCCCATCGGACGGTCCATGATCGTCGCTTGTATTGCCAACGAGTTTCACCAGATTGGGGGACGGATGGTGGCGGACATCTCCGAAACGAAAGGCTGGGACACTTATTTCATGGGAGCCAATACTCCCATGGTGGATCTGTTAAACATGATCGAGAAGCAGCGCGCGGACGTGCTTGCGCTTTCGATTGCCGTTTTTTTTCAACCTGCCCACGCTCAGGAATGTAATCGAAGAAGTGCGCAGGTATTACCCGGACCTGCCGATCTGGCTGGGGGGACAAATGTTCTGCTGGGGAGGCCAGGAACTCAGTGAGCAGTATTCAGGCGTGAGCGTCTTTTCCTCTTTGAACCAGCTTGAAATCGAATTGGATCGGTTTGATAATTTGAAACCACTTATCAGCCCATGACCACGACCTCCAACCTCAGCAGCGTAAGCCATTACCTGCGGGAGCATGCCCCGTTTTTCTACATCGGCTTCGACCGACAAGGAGTGGTGCTGGAAACGAATAATTTCACAACAGAGATGCTGGGCAAGTCCGTCGTCGGCAAATCCTTCAAGGATGTCTTCGTTGATTTCCAAAGATCGTTGGATATGATAGTTCTATCGCAGGATTCCACCCAAATTCATCGGCTGGAGGTGGCTACCTCAATCGGGTTGCCTCAAACGATACAGTGTGGTTTTCACCCGGTCGATGACATGATCCTGGCGATCGGGCATGTGGACATCACTAATATGCAGACCGTGCAGCGCCAGTTCATTGAGATGAACAACGAATTGAATGTGGTCACCCGGCAACTGCAAAAAGCTAACGCGCAATTGGAAAAGCTCAACGCGCTCAAGAACAAATTTGTCGGCTTTGCGGCACATGACTTGCGCAAGCCGGTGGGGGTCATTCAAACCTACACAGAGTTTCTGATCGACGGGGCACGGGACCGACTCACTCCAGAGCACGCGCAGTTTCTGGATATCATTCACAATCGCGCCCAAGCCATGGCCCGGCTGATTGAGGAGTTGCTGGATATTGCGATGATCGAGTCTGGTCGCAACGAACCGAACCTGCAGCCCACCGATTTGGGCCAGATACTTCAAACAGCGCACGTATCCCTGAAACAAATCGCGGACGCAAAGAATGTGCGGATTGAAACCGTCACTGATCCGGATCTTCCATCCCTGCCACTGGATCCCCTGAAAATTGAACAGGTGATCGTCAACTTGCTGAGCAATGCTGTCGAGCACACCCTGCCAGGCACCACGGTGCGCCTCTGTGCCCGGCGCGACGGCGATCAGGTGGTTATCTCCGTCAGCGATCAGGGGCCGGGAATTCCTGAAGCGATGAAGGATAAACTATTTCAACCGTTTGCGCGAGGCCAGAGTCAAAAAGCTGGTGGCCATCAGAGTCATGGGTTGGGACTGGCCATTGCCAAACGCATGGTGGACGCCCACCATGGCAAGATTTGGGCGGACAGCAAAATCGGCGCTGGCGCTACGTTTGCGTTCAGTCTGCCTCTAGCCCGTAGAAAACCGGCCCGTTTCCAGCCTCAGAAGATTCCCACTTTTTGGAACCAAAGTTGAACATTTCTTGAACTATTGTTGGGGAAAGCATTTCCGCGTGGGAACGCCGGTCTGTGCATCGTAATTACCTCTC
>CAIUEN010000109.1 GCA_903898185.1 uncultured Verrucomicrobiales bacterium | reverse complement strand
CTACCCAGGAGAGATGTGGATCAAGCGGAAGTCCTCATGCAGATGCGCCAAAGACATCGCCTCAGACAACAAGCTATCGAATCGCATGCGCGCGCGCAAAAACGCCGTGAAAAAGAAGACGGTTAAAATAACAAAGTCAAAC
Organism: uncultured Verrucomicrobiales bacterium; assembly: GCA_903898185.1. GTDB lineage: Bacteria > Verrucomicrobiota > Verrucomicrobiia > Limisphaerales > Palsa-1400 > CAIUEN01. The sequence continues at coordinate 7,455 of CAIUEN010000109.1, read as the reverse complement.
TATTCAGGTGTCTGTAGCGCAGACTTCCAAGATAATTGCATAGGCATCCTTGCCTGTGCTCCTATTTCTGGCGAGCGTCAGCGAGACGCTTAGGTTTCCTCCCACAAAACACGGCACACCCTTGCGCGGTTTCGCTCCCAGAAGTCAATGCCGTCGTGATGCAAACGGGCGACGATGCAAATACGCTTGCCCCCGGTGTTGAATCGCGGATGACGCAGGAACCGCCGCGTGTATTCGGCGGCGTTGTTAGCCCTCACATCCAGCTAAGCCACTCCATACTTCGGATGACACAGTTCGGGGCGGAAAAAATCCTTGTCTTGTGTGAAAAATGTAACATTCCGGTGTCGGTGGAGCAACGTGATGATGTCCAAATCTTGAGTTCCCAAGCAGCCCAGATCATGGCCGATTTGTCGAAAACGCATTCGCCACTCGATCAGAATGACGGTTTGGTCTTCGGGATAATTCTCGTCCAAGAGAATCACGCAGGAACCAAGTTCTTATCTTTACTCGTCAGCCGACTGCTGGCGGAATGACTTGAGCCCAGCCAAGCATTACCGGCGAGCCGAATCGCTTCCCCCACCGCTGCCAATGGTAATCGCTTTCCCCAGCGCACATTACAAATGAAATCCCAAGAATGACCGTCCGCCACGTCCTCCAGCACCTGCCAAACCATAATGCGGGTGCCCTTGAATGTGGGCTTCCCGTGGCAAATCGTTGGATCGACCACGATGTATTGGCCCAGTTCCAGCCGTTGCGATGAATAATTCTTAGTGCTGCCGGTCTTCATGATTAGAATCTATCGGGAGAACACACTGACTTCAAGCCGCTTTTTAGTTGCAATAAGAGTCTGGGGCACTCGATGATATTTGAGCTGATATGCTTATCCCGTTGACTCCCGTTGCACTTGGCACACCATGAATTATGGATTTTCCGACGATTTGGAAGGGTTACTATGGGCAATTTGGGAGTTGCTGTTGACAAAGTTCTCCTTTGTTACGAGAAAATGACGTTACGGGAGTCAACAGGATAAGCATATGAGCTGAATATGGCAAATATGACAATACGGATGCCCCAAACACGCTCGATCTTCCAGTTCTGGGGCTGGTTCGCTTGTTCCGCTGGAGTTGATCCCGTTTTCGATGTTCGACACGCAGTTCAAGAAAACTTGAAATAGAAGAGATTGTGATAATAATAGTGCTGCTTTTATGAACCTGAGAAAAACAGGAGTAACCAATGACGGTTTGTTTTTTCTTCTTGAGCGCTTTTTTAGTTGCGAACGCAACGCTGAGGAGACACGAAATATCCATCTGGTGCTCAGTCTCCTTGTGTTCAAAGAAAGGGCATGGATGGACAATCTCGTAATCGAAAATTCAAGAAAATGAAACAAATATGAATATGATACAAAATCAAAATACAGATCACGGAGTTTGTTGGCTCAAACACAGGCTATTGGGTGCGTTGCTTGCTCTTGGAGCCCTTCTTGCTTTGAATGGAAGCTTACAGGGCGCGGACGAACGACAGCACACGTTAGGATGGGATCCCTATTTCACCCTGACCGGCTATGGCGATGTCGCATACCGGAACACGCAATTTTTTGAGGACAGGCACAACACCGCTGTAGGAGCATGGGACGCTCGCTTGGAATTCTGGCTGCCGCCATTCCGAACAAATTTCGCATGGGGCCCCTACGTGAGATTCGCCGGGTTTGTCGCATCGCAGAACCCAGATTGGGAAAACCATTTATCAGGTGCCCCTGGTGTTGGTGGCCAAGTTTACCCATTTAGCATAGCGGCATTTGACGGCACACTACTAAACAGAATATTCCGACCTTTGCGGCTATTCGCTGAATACAATCGCGTTGATTATCGCGGTATGGAAAACCAATGGCGACCAGATGAACAACAGAAAATTGGCGCGGAGTACTGGCGCGAGTTCAATGTGAACAACATCAGCACTTGGTGGTGGGCTGAAATCTGGTCAGGTTTTTGGTGGCAGTCTTCCAACGACGTTGATCCTCACTACGATGATTGGGTATTCGCCAATGTCTGGCGCGCTGGCGCACGTATTCCAAACGCTGGCTTATTGTCGGCTTTTTCTCCCTATATTGTTGTTGAAAGCACTCTAAGTGAAAAAAATACTGATTTCTGGGAGAATAAGCTATTGGCAGGCGGAGGCCTTCGGTTTACGCCGCCGCTCTCCCGCCTTCCCGAGATGATGGGGTGGTTGAACCGATTCGTGATTTATGCCGAGTATGTTCATGATGTCGCTTATTACAGGCAGTCGCCGATGTCCGCAGTGCCAGTTCATGACATTCGGGTTGGGATTAACTTCAGTATTGGCGATTGGTATCACTGATTTCGGTGAATGGTGAAAGGTTTTGAGCAGAGTTTTTTCCTGTCAAAACCTTCGAAATGAATCTGGGACGGCACGAATGATTTTCTGGCCCTGTGATCAAGCCAACAAAAACTCCAACCTTAGACTTGCGGATAATCATTAATAATTGATAACCTGCTGACTAATGAAAGCTGGAAATCAAGCTGCTCGCGCGGATTGCCGGTTGCGACGGATGCGGGGCCAATTTGTTTTCCAACCATTTGCATGGTTGAGCATGTTGTCTTTATTAGTGGCGCCTCGGTAATTGCTTTTGGTCTTTACCTGGTGGCAGATGAGGTGGCTGCAGGAAACGTCAGCCCATTGAAACGCTGGCTCCTTGATGCGTCCATCTTCGGGCTGATGGTTGTTGCCGTCATCCAATATAGCCGCGAGATCAGCCCGGGGGTCATTATTGACGCGCCCGGTGCTGTGCTGGCGACAGCCACAGTCACAGGCGGTTTTGCGGTCGGGACAACCACAGCGGCAATAGCTCTTGTGAGCCGGATTACCGCAGGTGGTGTCGGCGTGTCTGCGGGACTGATCGATATTGTTCTCGATTTCCTGATGTCCGCCTTTCTGGTCTGGCTCTGGCAAAAGCGAAAGCAAGAAGGAAAGTGGGCGAGTCATGTAACGCTCTTAACCTTTCTCGGTTTGTGGGTTGGTTGCGTTGACGCATTGAGACTCCGGTGGATCGGTTCCCCAACCACCGGAGAAATGCTCTTTCGGACAGCCGGACTGGATTTGTTCATTACCCAACTGGTTTGCACCCTGCTGATGGGCAAATTGATCCATCTTCAACAGGAACGTCGGCGCATGGATGAACAGGCTCGTCGCTGGCAGTATGTCTTTCAAAATGCGAATTTCGGGCTGGCGTATGCCAGCATCTCGGATAACACGTACTTGGAAGTGAACTCTGCCTTCGCGAGGGAACACGGCTACACTCCCAAGGAGTTGGTAGGAATGCCAGTAGGGGAGACCTATGCGCCGGAGGAGCGGGAGGATCAGGGGCGGCGAGTGGAGATCATTGATCAGACTGGGCATCTGGTTTATGAATCCGTCCACCTGCGCAAGGATGGCACTCGCTTCCCGGTGCTGATGGAAATGACCGTGATTCGGGATGCGCGGGGTCAACCCATATCGCGGGTCGGCTATGCGTTGAACATAACGGAGCGCAAGCGACTCGAGATTGCTGAGAAAGAAGCGCAAGCTATCAACGAAGCTATTGTTGACAGTATTCTGGGATCCTTCTACATGATCGACGCGAACCTCCAGTATGTCCGATGGAACGCCTATCAACGGGATGAAATCGTTGGGAAGCCTGAGGACCAAGTCGCCAGCGTCAGCCCGTTGGATGGCATCCATCCAGACGATCGTCCGCTTGTTCAGTCGAAAATCGAAAAGGTCTTTAGAACCGGAGAGGATGACTCTGTGGAAACCCGGATTCTGCTCCGCGGCGGGCCGGCTTACCGATGGATGCTCCTGAGCGCGCGGCGGATGATTGTCAATGGCGGCATTTTTTTGGTTGGCATCGGGATTGACATTGCCGAGCGCAAACGCGCGGAATTGGAACTGATGGCGCTCAATCTGCAGTTGGAACAGCGCGTAAAAGAGCGAACATCCGAGGCTCTTGACCTCTATAACAACGCGCCTTGCGGTTATCACTTACTGGGGGCGGACGGATTGGTGCTGCAAATCAACGATACCGAGTTGAAGTGGCTGGGATACCAGCGGGAAGAAGTAGAAGGCCGAATGCGAAGGAGCGAACTTTTGATGCCCGAAAGCGCCGAACGTTTCAACCGACTCTTTCCATCGTTTATCCAGAGTGGAGCTTTCACCAGCGAGGAGTGGGAGGCGCGTCGCATTGACGGATTGTCATTTAGCATCCTTGCGACCACCGAGACTGTCCGGGATGCGGATGGGCGTTTTCTCAAAACACGTTCCACTGTGATCGATATCACTGAGCGCAAACGGGCAGAGGAGGCGCTACGCCAGGCCAAGAATGCCGCCGATTCGGCCAACCGCGCCAAGAGCGTATTCCTGGCGAATATGTCGCATGAAATCCGCACCCCAATGAATGCCATCCTCGGCTTCTCCCAATTGCTGCTGCGCGATACGGAGCTCTCCAAGCGCCAGTTTCAGGAGTTGACGACCATCGTTCACAGCGCCGAACACCTGATGGCTATTATCAATAACATCCTTGATATGGCCCGAATCGAATCGGGCCGCCTTACTCTCGACTCGGTCACCTTCGACCTGCACCTGCTGCTTGATGATCTGGAGCGCATGTTCAGCCTTCGCACCCACGCCAAACATTTGCGTTTTCATGTCGAGCGGCATGGAGAATTGCCGCGCTGTATTGTGGCCGACCAAACCAAGCTGCGGCAGGTTATCATCAACCTGCTTGGCAATGCAGTGAAGTTCACTCCCATCGGCGGCACGATCATTTTGCGCGTTCGCGTCGATGCGGAGCCGGACGGGATGGTGCGTCTGCGCATGGAAGTCGAGGACACTGGCGCTGGAATTGCGTCCGAGGACATTCAGCGCCTGTTCCAAGCGTTTTACCAAACCAAGACCGGCAAACAAATTGAGGGCGGCACCGGGCTTGGGCTGTCCATTAGCCGCCAGTTTGCGCAATTGATGGGCGGCGATCTGACGGTCAGCAGTCAGTTGGGCATAGGCAGCACGTTCCAGTTTGATGTCCGCGTGGCCAAGGGAGATGAAGCCGATGCCTTGGCGAAAAACACGACGTTCCGTCGTGTATTGCATCTGCAGCGCGGGATGCCCGCCTGCCGGGTGCTGGTGGTCGATGATCAGCATGAAAACCAAGACCTTTTGGAACATATACTGGTTCCGGTTGGCTTTGAAATTCGCACAGCCAAAGACGGAGCGGAGGCGGTGGCACTCTGTAAAGAATGGTTGCCGCGCCTGGTGTTGCTGGATTTGCGCATGCCGGTCATGGATGGATTTGCAGCCACGCGCCAGATTCGTGCCGAGCGTGGATCGGCGGTGAAAATCATTGCCTTGAGCGCCGGCGTGTTTGCTGAGAACCAGCAGATGGCGTTGGAGGCGGGGGTGGACATGTTCCTGGGCAAACCGTTTCAAGAAGACGACCTGCTGGAGAAAATCAAGCAGTTGACCGAAGTAAACTATGTCTATCGAGACTTTGAGGCGGAGAACTCCGCAGATTTGTCCGAGTCCGAGGCTGAATTACCGACTGCCGTGGAAATAGATCAGTTGCCGACGGAATTAGTGAATCAACTGCGCAAAGCCACCAAACGGGCCAATTACGACCAAATGTTGGCCTTGGTGGAACAGATGGCGGCTCACAACGAAACCATCAGCCGCCAGTTGCGCCAACTGGTGGAACGATTCGACTACATCACTCTGCAAAAAATGCTCTCAGAATGCGAAAGTGCTCATGCCCCTAAAAACATTGACGATAATGAAGGTTTTACAAAAGCAATGCGAAATCGCTGAATCTTTGTGAATTGGGCGAGGACGCCATCGCTATCTTTGTCATTGTTACTATTTCAACGCTTGACTGCTGCTTCCGCTGCTCGTGATTCGTTTATAGGACAATATGCCGTCAGCGATGGCTTGGGCCATTTTCTTGCGAAAGGCTGGGTTATAGATCTTTGCCGCATCCATTGAGTCGGTCATAAAACCGCCTTCGATCAAGACAGCGGGGATCCGCGCTTCGCGCAAAACCTCAAATCGCGAGCGCTTGAGTCCACGGTCCTCAAGTCCGGTGTTTTGCAGGATGCTTTTGTGAAGCTCGGAGGCCAACAGAATGTTCCGGCTGTTCTGCATGTTGCCAGGATTGCTCCCGCGCGGGGCGCGTCCGCCACCATCATTGCTCGAAGCCACGCCGGCGGGCGACAGGCAGTAAACCTCCACTCCGCGCACCCCGGGTGAGGTGGCGTTATAATGCAGGCTGACGAACAAGTCGGCTCCCTTGCGCCGCGCAAACTCCGGGCGATCGGAGAGTTCGAGTGTCTGGTCGGTTGTGCGGGTCATCACCACCTTGATACCGGCGAGCTTGAGCCGGATGGCGATCTCCTTCGCCAACAGAAGCGTGTATTTTTTCTCAAGATTGAATTTATCGATTTTCCCGGTGTCGCGGCCACCGTGTCCTGGGTCAAGGCAGACTATTTTGACGTCGGGACCGCCGGTTCGTGGAAAGATGAGAGGGTCAAGTGTGGTCTGGGCATCGACGGAGGAGATCATGACATTGTCTCCCCTGACCAGCAGCGGCAGCGAAAGCAATATGTTTTGGTTATTGATGCGAACTTTCCTGGAGTTCAGCGCAAAGGCCACGCGCATTCCCGGTTTGGAGAGCTCGACGAAGCCAGTTTTCTTGTCCCACCGCAGTTGGAAACCCGAGAATGCAGACCACTGGTTGAGCTGATAGTAGCTGCTGCCGTAAGCGATCACGCGCTCCAAGCTCAACGGAGAGCTTCCGTGGGATGAAGCCGCAAGCAGTAAGAGAGCTGCCACAAGAACGCGCATGTAACTCAGAGCCTGCAGAAGACGACGGAACAATTCAATTAAAATCCAAGGCGCGCGTTGCAGTCATTGCGCTTATGATTCAAATCATGAAACAACAATACCGCATTTATGGGCGTCAAGCCGGGGTTTACTACAGTCAAACCCATCCGGGATTGCCTGCAAACTGAATGTTGGGCCGAGAAACAATCCATGCCTATTGTCTTTACCCAATTGGCTGCCGAGGTGTGAAATTGCTTTGTAATCCGAACCCTGTCGTCCCGTTGGCTGCTTGGCGGGCGCGGCCAGGGCAAATCCCATCACTGGTCTCCCCCCGTTTCGCTATGCCTGCAAACCACGCACGGTACAAACCAGTTCGCCTTGGGGCGTCGAAAATGGCGATAGGGGTAGGGATGCGGGATTAACCGCACCCCTCCCTCCAAACCGGACAGGCGGTTCTCCCGCATCCGGCTTTCCAGTCAGTGGTTTCACTGCGTGATGGCGGTCCTCTTCGGAGCAGCCACATGCGTTCTGTCTATCCCAGCGTTCCCCCCATTTCGTTATCGTCTGGGTTTCTTCGACGTGTTTAGGTTCCCT
>CAIUEN010000108.1 GCA_903898185.1 uncultured Verrucomicrobiales bacterium | reverse complement strand
TCGCTTCGCTCAACCACCGGCTACAGGCTGGGAAGCCGTTGGCTTCCAGAGTGGGAAGGTTGCCATTTCGGATTGGGTCTGGTGTCTGGCATGGAATGTATTATATCCAATTTGGTAGGATAGACCACAAAAAATACGCCGCCAGAAGTCGTATTTCTGCTTTAGGTTACTTTCCGGTCACACACGCTTGGAAGGACACCTGCCGCCAAGTCAAAAAATGAGAACTGCTGAACGCTTTGTGATTGCCATAGGCGGAGGACATGTCCCAATTTCCTTTCATGCGAATAGTTACGACGGCGTCAACGATGAAGCGACTGGCCTCAGGGTGGAAGGTATCCGGGATTGCGGTCGGTTTTGTGCCAACCATGGGATACCTGCACGCGGGGCATATCAGCCTGGTTCATAATGCGCGCCAACGGGTCGGCTCCAAGGGACAGGTGGTCGTCAGTATTTATGTCAATCCCACCCAGTTTGGGCCAACTGAGGATCTCGCCAAGTATCCGCGCGATCTCGCCCATGACAAAAAGCTTTGTCGCGAGGCAGGCGTTGACGTTCTGTTTGTTCCGAGTAATGCGCAAATGTATCCAGAAGGATACAGCACGTATGTCATCGAGGAGCATCTCTCCCAAGCTATGGAAGGGGCGTCGCGTCCCACGCATTTTCGCGGAGTTACGACGGTTGTTTCCAAGCTGTTCAATCTTGTTCTGCCCGATGTGGCGGTGTTCGGAGCGAAGGATTTTCAACAGGCCGCGATTATTCAAAGGATGACGCGAGATCTGAATTTCCCGGTCAAAGTCGTGGTTGCGCCGACCGTTCGCGAGCCGGATGGCTTGGCGCTGAGCTCGCGCAACAAGTATCTTTCACCAATCCAACGCGAGCAAGCAGTCATTTTGCGGCAGTCGCTTCAGCATGCCCGGAACGCAGTGGCTGGCGGCCCGGTGCAAGCCACCCGATTGCTTGACGAGGTGGGCAAACGGATTGCCACTGCCTCCGAGGCCAGGCTCGATTACGTCGAGTTTTTCAATCCCAAAACGCTTGAACCAGCAACCGTGGTAAAACGTGGCACACAAATGGCCTTGGCGGTATTCTTGGGAAAGACAAGGCTGATAGATAACGCGACGCTCTGACCAAGGTGCGTGACAGGAAAAACGATGAACGACAAAGAGTTTGATTTTCTTGTGTTAGGCAGCGGCATCGCCGGCCTTTTCTACGCGTTGAAAGTGGTGCCGCTGGGACGCGTTGCCATTGTTACAAAGAAGACCAGCGCCGAGTCCAACACCAACTACGCCCAAGGCGGCATCGCTGCGGTCACGAGCAAGGAAGACACCTTTGCGATGCACATGCGCGACACCTTGACCGCAGGCGCTGGGCTCTGCCACGAAGACGCAGTGCGTACCGTCATTGAGGAAGGGCCGGCCCGGATCGCGGAACTCATTGATCTCGGCATGGAGTTCACCGAGCGCGAGCACAACGGCTCGCGAGAGCTTGATTTGGGCAAGGAAGGCGGACATTCGAAACGCCGGATTCTCCATGCCAAGGATGTGACGGGACGCGAAATCGAGCGCGCCCTTCTGGCGGCCGTCGCGCTACAGTCCAATATCCAGATTTTTGAAAACCATTTTGCCATCGACCTGATCACCACTCGGAAATTGCGCAAGAAAGGGCGCAACCGCTGCTTGGGAGCCTACGTGCTGAACAAGGCCACCGGCCAGGTTGAAACCTTCGCCGCGCGCGCGGTTCTGCTGGCCACCGGGGGCTGTGGCAAAGTCTATCTCTATACCACCAATCCGGACATCGCCACCGGAGACGGTGTGGCGATGGCCTATCGCGCTGGAGCGGGCGTCGCGAACATGGAGTTTATTCAGTTTCATCCCACCTGCCTCTACCACCCGAAAGCAAAGTCGTTCCTGATCAGCGAAGCCGTTCGCGGCGAGGGCGGCGTGCTGAAGACATGCGCGGGTCAGCCGTTCATGGACAAATATCACCCTCTCAAATCGTTGGCCCCCCGCGACATTGTTGCCCGAGCCATTGACACCGAGATGAAAAAGAGCGGCGACGAGCATGTCGTGCTGGATATCACCCATAAACCGGCGCGCTTCGTGATGGATCGTTTCCCTAATATTTACGATACCTGCCTGCGATTCGGCTTGGACATCACCAAGGAACCGATCCCTGTGGTGCCCGCCGCTCATTACCAGTGCGGCGGCGTTCTGACCAACATTGATGGGCAGACGGAGATTGACGACCTCTATGCCGTCGGAGAAGTCGCCTGCACCGGTCTGCACGGAGCTAATCGACTGGCCAGCAACTCGTTGCTCGAGGCTCTTGTCTGCGCTGATCGCGCGGCACGGCAGGTGCGTGAGCATCCCAATCGACGCATCGAGGCTATCATTCCTCAATGGCAATCAGGGCACGCGCAAAACCCGGACGAACTGGTTGTAATCTCCCACAACTGGGACGAAATCCGACGCGTGATGTGGGATTACGTCAGCATCGTGCGCACAAATAAGCGCCTCAAACGCGCCCAAACCCGCATTGCCAATCTCCAGGAAGAAATTCAGGAATTCTACTGGGACTTCATCGTCACCAGCGATCTGCTGGAATTGAGAAACATTGCGCTGGTTGCCGAACTGATCGTTGCCTGCGCCCTCAAGCGCCCCGAAAGTCGCGGCCTGCATTATAATCTTGATTACCCTGACGCGAATCCTGAATGGGCGCAGCAGGATACGGTCTTGAGAAAATAGGCTCAGAACTTCTGATCTGACTCGTCTCTCCTACTGGTAGCCGGACAGTCGATAGAACTGGCACGGGCTCTTGGCGTTGGTGTCGCTGAAAATGACGGAGCCATTGGTGAGTTGAAGCGTGATTAACGGAGTCCACCTTTGAAGATCGGTAGAGACTTGAACCACGTAATTGGATCCGGGAGTTCCCGAAAAGGCCGCAGTAAAAGCATAGGGAGTCATGGTGATGCCAGTGTTGCTGAAAGCAGCGCGCACGGTGAGTTTGGCGCTCTGGCTGGTGAGCGTTCCGACCGTGTTGCTGACGACGCAGCTAAAGAGGCTGCCAGAGTCCTCTGCCGACGGGTTCAGCATGTAGCTGCTGTTGGTGGCATTGGCAATCCAAGTTCCATTTCGCTGCCAATTGAAGAAAAGTGGGCTTCCCCCCGTGGCAGTAATGCTGAACGTTGCATACGTGCCTGGGCCGACTACCTGATCGACCTGTTGCTCTGTGATTTGAGGTTGTTGCGCAAACATGGCTGTATAAGTGATGTTGGCAGCGGGCACAATGATTATGCGCGGGTTTTCACTGACACCATCCTGCCACTGGACAAATCCCCACCCTGAGTTGGCTGTAGCCATGATGGTTTGCTGACTGCCGCTGGTAAAGGTTCCACCTCCGGTTACAGTTCCTTCGTCAGACGTGCTGGCAGCTACTGTCACAATGACTACCTCCGATATGGCGGTGAAGAAACTGCTGGCACCGCCATGACCGGCGATGTCCCTGGCAGTGAAAGCGATATTGGTGCCTGCGCTCGCGATGCTTATTAGACCGCTCCATACGCCATTGGTGAAGCTTCCGGTGTTGGCAACGGAAAGCGGGACGTCAGCGCCAACGGCTTTGACCATGCCAAACTGATCCCACCATGCCTGAGTATTGTCAAAGTTGTAAATATTGATAACCGCAAGGCTGGTCAGGCTGGAGTAGCAGAAGGGGATGTTGCCCATCACAAGGCTGTCATTGGCGTAGTAGTTGACCACTTTGTTGCTCCAGTCGAGTTGAAGCGCGATTTTGTGCCATTGATTGGCGGCGTAAGCGGTGGCATAGAAGTTTCCCGCCCCGTCGGTCAGTCCCATTTTGCCGCTTGCGTCCATACGAAAGTGAAAGACTGAATTGGTCCGATAGCCCGTTTTACCAGCCACGACATACCCGCTGGTGACATTATTGGCTTTGGCCTTGACGTAGAACACCACCCAGTCCGGGCTGATATTCGTCAGCGCGTGGGCCAGTCCGTTATAACTGTTGGTGCCGTCGCCTCCGACCAAGGTCAGGCTGTGCCCAATGCCTGCCGCCCCTGTTGTGGCATCAATCGTAACGGCATAGGGTCCACCTTGGTTGGTCCAGTCGCTGAGCGAGTCGCTTTCAAAATCTCGACTGAAGATCTGGTTTGTTTGCCATTGCATGGCACTCAAATCGGCGATGGCGGTGAAGTTGGATGCTACCGTACTGTTGGCGGTTTGAGCTGTGAGTGTCACGGTCAACGGCACATTGATTCCAATATTAGTGGCGATGGAAGACCAGTTGAAGTGGTCGATTTGGTTGTTGGCTACCTGTGAGAGCGAGCGCGATATTTGATGGCGATTGATTCACGCTAATTGATGGATTGCTTGTTTTTCAATCAAGCCTCATTTTCCGTGCTTAATAAAGCCTCGGATTATTTGATTACAAGAAGAGTGAGCACGATCATTGA
>CAIUEN010000107.1 GCA_903898185.1 uncultured Verrucomicrobiales bacterium | reverse complement strand
TAGACGCCTGCCCGGGCCGTGGCAATCGCCTGACTGTCAATGTCGGTGGCAAAAACCTGCACCTTGAAACTCTGTTTCATCGCCTCCTGACGCTCGGCAAGCAGAATGGCCAGGGAATAGGCCTCCTCGCCCGTGGAGCAGCCCGCTGACCAGATGCGGATCGTGGCATCCGAGCGCTTGCCGATAAAGACTTTCGGGACGACCTGGTCCTCAAGCGCCTTGAAGACCTCAGTGTCGCGGAAGAAATTGGTCACGCCGATCAACAAGTCGCGAAAAAGAGCCTGCACCTCGGTCGGGGTCTGCTGTAGATACTTGATGTAATCGTCAATCGTTGCGATTTGGTGGACGGCCATGCGCCGTTCAATGCGGCGATGAATGGTGCTCGGCTTGTAGAGTGAAAAGTCGTGGCCAGTCTGAACGCGCAGCAGGACGAAGATTTTTTTTATCGCGCTCTCGGCCTTAGGTTCCGGGATGATAATGGGCCGATGGATTTTGCTTAAGGCTTGAGCGGTGTAGGCGATGATCTGCGCGGGCATTTGAGCTGGCGCAAGCTCGTAGTCCACCAACCCGGTGGCGATGGCGCTGCGCGGCATGCCGTCGTATTCGCACTTGTCTGGGCTTTGAACCATGACCATGCCGCCCTCACCTTTGATGCACCGCACCCCCAAAGTGCCGTCGCTGCCGGTGCCCGAAAGGACGATGCCAATGGCCCGCTCGCGCTGGTCCTGAGCCAGAGAGCGGAAAAAGAAATCAATCGGCATACGCAGACCGCGCGGTTCGGTGGGTTCAAGCAATTGGAGCGTGCCATTGAAAAAAGCCATGCTGTGGTTGGGCGGGATGATGTAGGCGCAGTTGATCTGGACGGTCATTCCATCCTCAACCTCGAAGACCTGCATGCGGGTGTAACGGCGGATGAGGTCGCTGAGGATGCTCTTGTGGTTGGGGTCCAAGTGCTGCACGAGCACAAAGGCCATGCCCGGATCGGTGTCAGCGGGCATGCCTGAAAAAAAGGCCTCGAATGCCGCCAATCCCCCCGCCGAAGCGCCAATGCCAACGATGGGAAAAGGCTTCTGAGGCTCTGCCGTCGGCGTCTCCTCAGCCATGACCTCTTCCGTCTTCTCTTGAACTTCCTCCGTGGGGATGCTCGTTGCGGATTTCTTGGAATTTTTCATACATCAGAAAATGAGAGATGGGCACTGAGGGCGAATTGTCTTAGAAATCGGCTGGCAGCCAACCCTGAAAATCTCGAAGGTATTCATAGGTGCGAAGCCTTCCTGCCGGGATATGCAACTGCCATCTATCAAGACAGTCAGCAACACCTCCAAACAACGTGGCACGTTCATAAAAGTCCTTCGGCAAAACAAAATCTTTTCAGATAACGCAATATATTAACATGCCCCATGATCACACCTATTGCAAGGTCATAAACTTTGAATGCAGCAGTTCAATCCTCTTCGTGCTTTCGTGTGCCCACTGGCTATTTTCCGATTTCACACCCTTTGAAGTGGACAGGGGAAGGCTCACACGAAGACACAAAGGCACGAAGAGGCAGGAAAGGAACTCTCTTTTTTCGAGCCTGTTTATACCCAATCCTCTTTGTGCCTTTGTGTGAGCCTTCCCCTGTTTGGCTGTTATACTTTGAACGGGCAAGAAGGTTATTTTTTGCGCCAAGAACAAGGAACAATCTTACCCGTTTCGAGGGGGCGGAGATACCACAAACCTAATGTCGCCCAAGAGTCGGGCAAATCACCGCAGAGGCGCAGAGGCGCAGAGTAAGAAGAAGAAAATAGTGCATGGCTTCCTTCTCTCCGCGCCTCTGCGCCTCTGCGGTTTGGTGGTTTCTTTTCTGCTCCAATGAAACAAAAAGCCCATCCACGAAACGCGGATGGGCTCTGAAGTCAACCTTGCTTTAGTTTCTCAACAATTCCGCTCGGTTACGGCTTTGGAACAACGCGATAGAACTGTTTGACGTTCTGGCGGGTCGGGGTCACGTAACTATAGGTCTCACCGGTGCCGGTGATCGGACCGCCGACGTCAACCCAGCCCGATCCGATCGAGGCGATGGACTGGATCTGGTAGGTCTTGCCAACCTCGGTATTGAACGCAACTTCAGCCGCAGTGTAAATATGCACCAGCGCGTTGGTGTCTTGAGGATTGAACAGATTTGAGCCATTGGCCCAAACCACGCCATTGGTGACCGACGTGCCTGGCTTGGTGGGATCAAGGCCAAGAGCATATTTCATCCAGTTGGGCACGCCATCGCCGGCGGCAGAGAAGTTGGGAGCGGCGTTGGAACTGGTCGCCGAACCGAAGTACTGGATCTGCCACGCGTCGGGGAGACCGTCGTTATTGGAGTCGCCAGTCAGATCGCTAATGGAGGCTTTGAGCAAGCCGACCGCATACGCCACGTTGTGAACGCCCAAGCTATGGTCGTTGTTGACAAACTGCCAGTTGTAGGCGGCCTTCAGGAACTTCGACTGCCAGTTTGTTCTGGTCGAAATACTGGTTTTCACCCGTCCATCCGCGACGTAATTTCCACCCGGCATATTGTTCGTAGGAGGCAACAAAGTGGAGAGCTTGTTGAGCAGCTTCTGAACCTCGGTTTGGACTCCTTCAATAACGCCGTCACCGTTATAATCCCCCCTCACTAAATCGAATGAGTCGATGGGCCCATGGCATTGGGCGCAAACAGCGACCATGTCAACCGTGTTGGTCACGCCTCCGCTGACGACGTCGTAATCCATCTTCCACGTATGACCGCCGGCTTTGGTGAAAGCTGGATTGTTTGTTGCCACGATTTGCATGTGGCAGGTAACACAGGTGTTGCTTATCGAATTGCGGTGGGCGGAACTGGGAATATTCTGACCGTATGTCCAACCATTGACGCCCTCGAACATATCGGCAACCGGACTGTCATGCACTCCAAAGCTCGATCCGCCAGCCCACGTTTTCTGACCCAGCGGGTATTTTACAATGCTGTTGGTAACAGAACCGTTGCGGCTTTGATGGCAATTCATGCAGAAACCACCCAAACCGGCGTTCGTGACCGTGGTGCCATCGTCAAGCGTAATGTCGGAGCCTGCGCGCAGTTGGTGCGGATTGGTCGCATCATGCGGGTCGTGACAGGTAGCGCAGGTGATCGCGGAATAGGTGGTGTCAGCACTGTCGATGTACGAATTGGTGGTGCCAATGGTGTCCAAGTAATTGGCAAAACCGCCACCGGTGTGGCATCGAGAGCACGACTCACGGCCGGCGCCGGACGGGGTGCGCGGGTTCATGGCATGGCCGGAATTATTCCATTCAGCGGTCTTGACGTGCGTCGGCGCGCTGTCATGGCATTGGGAACAGTTGCCCGAATTTATGCTGACAGAAATCTTGTCCGGATCGCCCAACGAATAGGCGTGCTGACTCCCTGCGCCGTGGCAGTTCTCGCATTGGATGTTGGAGAGGTTCGTGAGCTTTGAAGGCATCGCCGCCCAGTTGCCATTGGTCAACACGGACGGGAATGTCCAGCCAAGTTGCTTGGCAACGTCGTCGAAACCGCCATTGGTCGCGGCAGAATTAGTATCATAACCGACCGTATGGCAGGAAATGCAATTCTTGCTGTAGTGATCACTCTTAAGTCCATCAATGGCCTTGGTCAGCATGGTGGCGTGCAAGGTCTGCTGCCACTCGGCCACTTTTTCGGGGGCCTTGGACTTATCGCTGCTATGACATAGAGCGCAAGTGTCGATGCCCATGTAGGTGCTGGCGTTGATCGTTTGAGAGACATTAGTTGCGCCAGAGGACTTTGTCGTGATAGTGGCGCTCACGGTGTATTGCCCCACCATATCAGGACGCAAATACGAACGGTCGGCCAGCCGGAAATACGCACGGTCGGCAGGCTCGTAGATCGGCACGTTTGTGCCAAGCGGGCTGTTGGTAAGCACAGCCGCCGAGCCAATGGGGTGCTCAGTCAGAGCCCACACGACACTGACAATATCCGTTGCGGGAATGGCAATGTTGACTTCGGCTTCCAAATAGGCGGGACGGCCCACACCAATCGTGTTCAGTCCGCTGGCACCCTGAGCATTGGTCAGGCCGTAAGATTTAATATTGGAGGGGGTCAGAGCTCGCAATTCGAGGCGTCCCCTCAAAGCGGGAGCCGCTGCGCTTGAGCTTGCAACCCCTGATACCAGCGCTGCGCCGGCTAGGAATCCCGCAAACAGAATTTGGATGTGTTTCATATTTGGCTGTGCTTTCTTTTGGCTGTGTTGGCGTCAATACTTTCACAAGTGGACATGGCAATTTAGAAGACTTCTTCTTCTAATGACTCCACCAAACTTGTCATTGTGTTACTTTTTTATGCCTTGACTATATTAGAATTACTGATTCAATTCCGTAACAGTGGCCAAAAAATCTTCGGGCAACGGCGCCTGGCATAAAACGATGGCACCGGACTTGGGATGAATAAACGAGAGTTTGAAGGCATGCAACATCTGGCGGGCCGGAGCGCAGCCGGTTTGGGACTTGAGATGCTGATTTTGGCGCTTGCCATAGACGGCATCGCCGACCACCGGGTAGCCGAGGTGCTGGAAATGGACGCGAATCTGGTGGGTGCGCCCGGTATGCAGGCGGGCCTCCACCAGCGTGGCGCCACGCAGGCGCTCAATCAACAGGTAGCCGGTCCGCGCCTCGCGACCTGTATCAACGACTGCCATGCGCTTGCGGTCAGTTGGATGCCGGGCGATGGGCGCGTTGATCTCGCCCGAAATGAGGGGGAGGCTGCCGCAAACAATCGCATGGTAGGTTTTACTGACCTCACGCCCAGAGAACTGCTCAGAAAGGGCCATGTGCGTGGCATCGTTTTTCGCCACCACCAGGCAACCGCTGGTGTCCTTGTCGAGCCGGTGAACGATGCCGGGACGCGCGACGCCTCCTATCCCGCTCAGATTCCCCGCGCAATGGTGCAGCAACGCGTTGACCAGCGTATGTTCTTCATGACCGGCGGCCGGGTGAACCACCAGCCCTGGAGGCTTGTTAATGACCAGCAGGTCGGCGTCTTCGAACAAAATGGAAAGCGGCATCTCCTCGGGCTGGGCTTCGGACGGACGGGCTTCAGGCCAGGTAACCGACACCGCGTCGCCCGCTCGCGGGTGATGCGCCGGCTTGACGGTCTGTCCGTTCACCCGAATGTGCCCTTCGGCCATCATCCGCTGGATTGTACCTCGCGAAACTTCAGGAAACCGTCCGCGCAAGAAATTGTCCCATCGTTCGTGTGGCAGCGATTGCTCAATAACAATTGGGTCAATTTTCTCCGGCATCTTAATCCAGTGGTTCAAAGCTCACGCATCAGCCGCCCGGTCTTGAATCCACGAAATGAGAATCAATATGGCGACGCCGATGCATATCGCGCTGTCGGCCACGTTGAATGCCGGAAAACCGATCTCCTGACCGTTGCGCTGATACATGTAGAAGCGCAGGAAATCTATTACCTGATGTCGCATTGGGTGGAGGCGATCAAGGAGATTTCCGACAATGCCGCCGAAAATGAGGCCCAGAGCGATTTGCCCCCAAAGCGTCTTTGTGTCAAAATAATCACGCCAGAGGATCAATCCCGTCAAAGCAAGGATTGAAATGACGGCCAGCAGCAGATTGTTGTCGTGCAAAAGACTCCAAGCCGCTCCGGTGTTGCCCCAGCGGACGAATTTGAAAAAACCATCAATGATGACCGTTTCCTGATCGGTGGCCAGGAAATAGAGCACCAGAAATTTTGTAAACTGATCGAGGAAGAAGATCACGGCCGCAACCGTTGCCATGCGCCGATTTGGAGTCCAAGTCATCGTTTAAATACTACTTTAGTTCCAACCAGAAGATCATGCAGCGCCCGTTTGTCCGGGCGCACAGCGATGAACAGATAGCCGATTCCGAAGGAGAAATCACTCAGCCGGGCGGCCAGCCAGCGGAGCAATGCGCGTTGATAGCCGATAGCCGACCCGTCAACCTTCAAAATGCGCGCGCCAATCACCATTTTGCCCGGAGTTGCCCCGAATCGACCATTGAAAAGAACATCGTAAATCAGGTGCAGCGCCCGTCCGGTCAGCGCATAAGGCCACATGACCGGCTTGAGTTCGTTGAGATATGCCGAGAACGCCTGCAGCCATGCAACCAGGTTCACTGGCGTCTTTTCTGGAGAAAATTCAGGCACCTTGAGTCCGGTTACCATGCTCACAATCCCCCAGACCACCGTGAAAAGCAGCGACAAGGCAATGAAATCGACAATATACGCGGCAAGCCGGACCCAAAAACCAGCCGGAATCAGCTCATCGACAGCAACCGCCGGCTGCGGCGGAGGCGAGACGGGATTCAGAACGTCGCCCAGTTCGTAGTAACTGGAAGCCGGAGCCCATGAGGCCAGGTCATCACGCCAGATCTGGGTTGACCCGGCGACGCGTCCATCGCGAATCCAAGCCACGATCTCTTCAAGAGTCGCCGGGCCGTATTCGCGTCCATCGCCACCGATTATTTTATATTGCGCATCCATTCCAATGAGACTGCGCAGTGTTTTAATCCGGATTAAGGCAAAAGACAATGGCAAAGTAACCACGAACAGCACCTCGGGTGTGTGACCGGAAAGTAACCGGACTTTCGATTTTATGCAGACGAAACCTCATGCCGGAGGCATGAAAGCCTGTAGCCGGTGGTTGAGCGAAGCGAGACCACCGGAAGCGGATGCCCCGCACGAGGGCATCCCGAAGGGATGCCAGCGCCAGCGCCATCAATTCAAATACCGCTCGTCG
>CAIUEN010000106.1 GCA_903898185.1 uncultured Verrucomicrobiales bacterium | reverse complement strand
TTGATTGGTATCGTGATTTGAGGAACAAATTCTGAATGAATCGACCAAGGCAAATCCCCATCAATTCAACACCCTACGGCTACCCCCACTTTGGGGAACGCAGCTCGTCCACGCCGACTGCGTGCCTTGCGCATTTGCCTTTTGACTTGGGGGGGTGTTGGTGATTGAGAAGAGGCTGCCATCAACCCCGCACAGGCGCAAACCGTGATAAAACGCGTCTGGGTGTTGGGTCGGGTCGCCCTTGGGTTTGAGGGCCGCTTTCATCATTTGCTCAAAAACCGCTATGGGCAACAAAGCCCGGCGTTGAGATATCGCCCCATCGGTAATGGTTTTGCCGGTGAGTTGTTTGACATGTTGGGCCAATGTGATTGGATCAACTCCACGGGGGTGACGTGGGGAGGACAACGCCGACGCAAGCCACATTGACGCAGCAGTGAGTAGATAAAATGCCAAGTGAACAACTCTTTGAACAAAGCCTTGAACGGGGCGGCGGCAACGACTGTTTTATTTCTCATCCCCAGTGTAATGACACACTCCTAAAGCTTGTACAAGGCAAACATTGCCTGGTTGCGATATATTTACCGTAGCTTTGTCAGGGCTGAATTCTTGTCGAATTCCTAAACGGCATTGGGTATTGCCGAGGTGGCAGGCGTTGGGATAAAGACTGAAATCGGCAAGATCGGCAAGGCTCTGCAAACAGTCGAGCATGAACAAACGCTCCTCCAGAAGGAAACAAGCCGACTGGTCAAGCATTTGACTGTGTTGGGACTTTTGTTATGCGCCGTGGTCGTGGTGGTCTATGGAGCGACCCGAGGCGACTGGATTCAGGGCCTTTTGGCAGGAATCACGCTGGCCATGGCCACGTTGCCAGAAGAATTCCCTGTGGTGCTGACGATCTTCCTGGCGATGGGGGCTTGGCGTATTTCACGCAAGAAAGTGCTGACGCGCCGCGTTTCAGCCATCGAAACGCTGGGATCGGCCACGGTGCTATGCACCGATAAAACGGGCACGCTGACGATGAACCAGATGATCGTAACGCGATTATCTGTCAACGGCACCCCCTGTGACTTGAAGCAACTCAAAGCGGGCGCCAGTCTGTCGGAAATGTATCACGAGTTGGCGGAGTTCGGAATACTGGCCAGCCAGCGTGATCCGTTCGATCCGATGGAGAAAGCCATTCACGCAGTTGGCAAGACTTACCTGTTTTTCTATCGCTGATTCTGGCTGTGCCGGGCTTACGGAGCATCTTCCGGTTTGCCCCATTGCATTTTTGGGATATCGTGATCTGCCTTGCAGTAGCGATGTGCAGCATTCTTGCCATTGAACTGGTTAAACATTGGAATCGAAAAAACGTAACTATTCAGGTCAGAGGGAGAAATTAGCGGCTCGCTAACGCTCGCCGGACAGGGGAGCACAGGCAAGGATGCCTATGCTACGTGAACAGTTACGAAAAAACAACAATCCCTAACGTCTGCTGACAAAACTGGGCCTTGCTTTTGTGAGTAAATTCTCCGGCTATTTCTGGCAGGCGGTGCGGTTGGTATGGCCGGTGTGCAGCAGCAACTCGGATTTGATATTTGTTTTGGCTGCCATAATCTGGCGCCAAGACTACCCACCCAGCCGAATCCCCGCCACGCACGCTTGCCAAAGCAACACTCTTCACTCGAACCTTACCCTACTCGCGCCGGGCGAAGTTCAGCCGCAGTTTTGATGCGCGCGCTGCAACCGTTGCCTTCGGCAGATGCGGATTCCTGCGGCGTTTCCGATTCCTCTGCTTTCTCCAGAAGATCTTCGAGCGGATATTCGGATTCGATTTCGAAACCGGCATCCAGAAGCATCTGGTAAGTCTTGCGCCGCATGCTGCCACGGCTGTTGAGATAGCCATCGAGAAAAATGGAGTTTACCACGTAAAGACACATCACCTCAAGCGAGCGCATGTGAAACTCGCGTCCGGCTGTGGCGCGAACTTCGGCCTTGGGATTGAGCAGGCGGAACAACGCAAGGATCCGCAGGCAATACTGCGGGCTCAAGCCGTCCGGGTAGCGAACCACATTGCCCTCGAACGGCAACAAAAAATTGACCGGGATGCTTTTCGCGTCCAAAGAACGGAGCGTCTTGGCGATTTCAATCAGTGACTCGGGTTTTTCGCCCATGCCGGCGATCAAACCCGAGCAGAGTTGAAGCCCGGCAGCCTTGGCTGAGTTTAGCGTGCGGAGGCGGTCGTCGTAGGTATGCGTGGAGCAAATTTTAGCATAGTTCTCGCGCGAGGTATTGAGGTTGTGATTCAGACGGTCCAGACCGGCCTCAGCCAGCAAACGAGCCTTGGATTCATCGAGAAGCCCGGCCGAAACGCAAACTTCGATCGGGTAACGGGATTTGATTTCTCGGACCAACCGGGCCAAGTGCTCGGTCCGCTGCCAACTGGGGCCTCGCCCGGCGAAGACCATACAATAACGGTGCGCCCCTGCTTCATACGCGCGTTGCGCTTCGGCGATGATTTCGTTGTCGGGTTTAAGCGGGTATTCGTGGATATCGGCGTTGCTTGTTTTTGATTGGCTGCAATAAGAGCAATCTTCCGAGCAATTCCCATTTTGAGCGTTGTTGAGAATATGAATCTGCACCCCCATGCCCCAATGGGTTTTGCGCACGATGAAGGCGGAATGCACCAACGAAAGAAGATACAGCTTGGGATCGGTGAGAATCCGCAAACAGATCTCGTCACTCAACTCAACTCCGGCGAGGCTATCCTGTGTCAATTTCTGATAAAAAGCAAAATCCATACAAATATAAGGCGACCGTAGCTGAGTTTGACTGATCTAACCAGCCAGATTCTCAGCCGTGTTTTGAGCAAGGAAGGGGAAAAACGTTGATCTGCGCACGAAGTTTTCGATTCCCGTGCGGAGCCAGAGGCACCGCAACTGGCAGGCCAGAGGCCTACCCTACACAATGAGAATTGCTGGCAACACGCAGGGCAGACGCATTTAAATTTCTCTGAAAAATACTAGGCAAAATTTGCCTTGTACTTTTGTCAAACATGTATAAATAGAGGGGATGCAAACGCATCCGAATGATAAAACTGAGAGTCAAACAACATTG